>JASHQP010000335.1 GCA_030039095.1 Streptosporangiaceae bacterium | reverse complement strand
CAGGGGCGGCGTGCCCGTGCGTGCCCGCGCTCGCGTGCGCGCCCCCGACGCCACGGCGCGGCCCGCTCAGGCCGGCGTCCTGCGCCTCGGTGAAGCCGTCGCCCGATGCGAACCCGGTGGCTGGTACGAGCCCGTCCTCAGCGGCGGTCGGCCCGGCGTGGTGCCCAGGCGTAGTCATCTGTTCCCTCCGCTGCGTCGTGCCCGCTGGCGTGGTCGGGGGTGAAGCCGTCCTGCACGACGTTATCGGCTTCTTCCGGCTCGTTATGCCAGTCCGGCCGGCCGGCGTCATCCTGCGGCCCGCCGGCCTCGCCTCCGGCCCTGTCGCTTCCTCCTGTGTCGCCGTCCTGCTGCCGGGCCCGGCGGGCACGGAAGCCGCGCGCGATCGCGGTCAGCACGAGCACGCCGAGCGCGGCGGCCATGATCACGAGCGCGAGCGTGCCGTAGTGCGTGGCCTGGATGGTCACGCTGGCCGCCGGGGAGAACGGAGCGCCCTGCGGGGTGAGCAGGCGGAGCCTGAGCTCGGTCGAGCCCACGGTGGTCGCCGAGACCGCGATCTTGACAATGACCTGCTGCCCCTGCGGGACCGTCACCAGGTGCGGCGGCCCGCGAACGGTTATCCCGCTGGACGGATCGGCCTGCAGCTTGACGTTCACGGCATAGCTCAGCCCGTTGGAGATCGACACGGGCACGGTGCCCTTCAGCCCGCCGAGCGTGACCCTGCGCACGACGAAGACCTTCAGCCTGCCCGCCTGACCGGCCAGGTAAGCGGATATCTGCCGGGCGAGCGCGGCGCCCTGCCGCGCGGCGCTGCCGCCGCCTCGCCAGGCGGAGGACTCGATGGCGGCCGCCGCATGCTCGAGCAGCGGGCTCGGGTTCCGCTCGACGCTCGTCAGCAGATTCGCCTGCTGCTCCACCTGGCGTGCCTGGCCGAGCAGCCCCCTGCTCAGCTGGGCCTTGCTGCGCGCCCTCGGCGGCTGGCGGGTGACCTTGCCCGAGGGATCCTTGACGGCGGCCAGGTCGCCGAGGCTGACCGGGTGCAGCCACGGCGCGGTGACGGTTTCGGAGAGCAGGTCGCTCGCCAGCCCGGCCGGGGGATCCCAGCGGCGCGGCGGCGCGACCACGACCGACCGGCCGATGCTGGGCTGTTCCGCTGCGATCATCGCGGTCTCGGCCAGGTACCGCTGCTCGACGGCGAACGCCGTGGCCTTGGAGTCGGATGGCGAGTTGGCGGTGCCGATGATCTGGGTGATGGTGTCGTCGGAGAGCAGCACCGTCATGGGGGTGCCCGTGCCGTCCGAGGCGGTCGTCTGCGCGCTCGGGGTGTAATCCTGCTGCGGCGACGGCGGCATCGTGGAGCTGTCCAGCACGACCGCGGAGATCCCGTTCGCGGCGAGGTTCTTCAGCACCGCGCGGTTGGCGATACCGTCGGCCGGCCACGCCAGCCCGGTCATGTTGGCGCTGTCCGTCGCGCCCGACCCGGTGAAGTTGCGGTTCAGCAGGCTGGTGGCGACGGCGCGGCCCTGGGTGAAGGCACTGGCCAGGTCGGTGGTCATATGGAACCGGGTCAGCGCCGCCACGTCCGCGTCCGCGTACGGCGTGACGAACACCGGCTGCCCGGTGGTCGCCGCCCTGAGCTGTGCGAGCCAGGACTGGGCGGCCTGGCTCGCTGGCCTGGTCGTGCCGGTGCACTGACCGCGGCTGAAATCGCTCGGCTTGGTCACGGTGTACGGCTTGGTCATGGTGTTCACGTCGGCGAGCAGCGCCGGATCGATCGCCCAGGTCAGGTGCGCGCTGCCGGAGAACTCGCCGCCCGCCTGCAGCAGGTCGTTCAGCCGCCCGCCGCTGGCCAGGCTGGACTGAAGGCCGTTGTTCAGCAGCCCGGAACAGGCGGCCTGCCGCGGCTGGTCGATCAGCGGCCAGATCCAGGCGATGGCCTCCGTATCCGGCTGCAGCGACTTGTTCTTGGGCCAGAACGGCAGGAAGGTCCGGCTGACGGTGAGCGGGGCGAGGCTGGAGTTCTCGGCCTGCGCGGCGAGCGGGTAGACCCCGAAGGCGGTCATCCCGACGTCGTTCACGGGCAGCGGGACCGACCAGGTGACCGTGGTTCGCGCCGCGACCGGCTCTTTCAGCGTCGTGACCGCGCCGGCCACCGGCTCGTCCGCAAGGAACGTGCCGTCGGCGTACTCCTGCAGGGAGCCCCTGCTGGTGAACGGGTCCGGCGAGGAGCGAAGCTGGATCGACAGGCCCGACATGGCCGTGCCGGAGACGTTGGTCAGGGTTCCCGAGACCGTCACCGTCTCGTTTGGCCTGGCGTAGGTGGGGCTGACCGACGTGATCGCGAGAGAGACTTCAGGAGCCCCGTTCGCCTGGGCGTCCCCCGTGGCCGCCGCGCCGGCGGGCACGGCGAGCCCGCCGAGCCCGCCGAGGGCCAGCGCCGAGACGGCGATGGCCATGGCTGCGCAGCCGGTCAGCAGCGGTCGGGGCATGGCGGAAATGCTATTGCGGACGACCGGGCGGGGGATGCCAGGTCGTGCGGACTGCTGCGCATCGTCTCTCCGCTACTCATCCGCGCTCCCCGGGTTTCACAAAGCTTATGCGCAGGACTTACCCTCGATGCCCGTGCCGGATTCCACGCCACTGACCCCGCAGCAGCGCAGCGCGGCGGCCCGCCTTCTCGCCGATGCTTCCGCCTCGGCCGATGAGCTCGGCCGCCTGTTCGCCCGCCACGGCCACGAGCTCGCGCTCGTCGGCGGGCCGGTCAGGGACGTCTTTCTCGGGCGCAGTCCCGGCGACCTGGATCTGACCACGGACGCCACTCCCGCCCGCGTCCTGGAGATCATCGACGGCTGGGCCGACCAGCTCTGGACGATCGGGATCGGGTTCGGGACGGTCGGGATGCGCAAGGGCAGCCAGGTCTTCGAGATCACGACATACCGCAGCGAGCAGTACGCGCACCGGTCGCGCAAGCCCGATGTCGAGTACGGCACGTCGCTGACCGACGACCTGTCCCGCCGTGACTTCACGGTCAACGCGATGGCCGCGCGCCTGCCCTCCTACGAGCTCGTCGACCCGTTCGGCGGGCTGACGGATCTGCGGAGCAAGGTGCTGCGCACGCCCGGCCCGCCCGAGGTGTCGCTGCGCGACGACCCGCTGCGGATCCTGCGTGCGGCCAGGTTCACGGCTCAGCTCGGCTTCACCGTGGCACCCGAGACGCGCGCGGCCATGACCGAGATCGCGCCGCGGCTGGCGATCGTGTCGGAGGAGCGGAAATCGGCCGAGCTCTCCAAGCTGCTGCTCTCGCCGCTGCCCGGCGGGCCGCGTCGCGGCATTGCCCTGCTCGTGGACACCGGCGTGGCCGACGAGGTGCTGCCCGAGATCCCGAAACTGCGCCTGGAGCTCGACGAGCACTTCCGGCACAAGGACGTGTACCTGCACTCGCTGACCGTCCTGGACCAGGCCATCGAGCTGGAAGACCGGTACGGCCTGGGGCCAGACCTGGTGCTGCGGCTGGCCGCGCTGCTGCACGACATCGGCAAGCCGAAGACCCGCACCCGCCAGCCCGGCGGCAAGGTGGCGTTTCATCACCACGACGTGGTGGGCGCCAAGATGGCCAGGGCCCGGCTGACCGAGCTGCGCTTCGGCAAGGAGGTCGTGGCCGACGTGTCCCGCCTGGTTGAGCTGCACCTGAGGTTCCACGGGTACGGCACCGGTGGGTGGACCGACTCGGCGGTACGCCGGTACGTGCGGGACGCCGGGCCGCTGCTGACCAGGCTGCACGCGCTGACCAGGGCGGACTGCACCACCCGCAACGCTGCCAAGGCCCAGCGCCTGGCCCGCGCCTACGACAGCCTCGAGGAGCGGATCGCCGCACTGGCCGAGCGCGAGGAGCTGGCGAGCATTCGCCCGGACCTGGACGGCAACCAGATCATGCGGATCCTCGGCATCTCACCGGGACCGCTGGTTGGCAGGGCGTACGCGTACCTGCTCGACCTGCGCCTGGAACACGGCCCGCTCGGCGTGGAGCGCGCGGCTCAGGAGCTGCTGGCCTGGGCCGCCGAGGAGGGACTCGACGTCCCCGGCTCGCCGCCGGCCGAGGGCTGACGGGTCAGCAGCCAGTAGGCCGCGGCGACGGCCGCGTATGCGGCAGCGACCACCCCCATGAGCACGGGCGACCTGCCGGTCCGTGGCACGAAGGCGACGCTGATCAGCGCCCCTGCGGCGATCGTGACGTTGAACATCACGTCGTAGAAGGCAAACATCCGCCCCCGGTAGGCGTCCTGGACTTCCTCCTGCAGGATCGTGGTGGCGCAGATCGCCACTCCCTGAGAGGTCAGGTACAGGAAGAACCCGAAAGCCAGGAACGCCACCTGGACGAAGGTCTCGCCGAGCGCGGCGGTGGCCACCGCGCAGACCGCGAGCAGCAGCGTGATGAGCGTCGGCTTCGACAGCCACCGGGCGGCGGGCGGCACCACCAGCGCGGCGCAGAAGTACCCGATCCCCGAGATCGACGCGAGCACCAGGTAGTGGCCTTCGGCGATGGGGGCACTGGACGGGTAGAAGTAGTTCCGGTACAGCAGGATCGACATCACGAACAAGATCCCGTACAGGAACTTGCTGCCGCCGGTCGCGCCGAGCGCCGTTGCCGGGCCGCGGCGCCTGATCGCATAGCGCGCGCCTGCCAGGAGCTCGGCCGTGACCGAGGCGAGATCGCTCAGCAGCGTTCCCCGCGCCGCGCCCGGCTCATGGACCGGGCCGAGCAGATCCCGGTGCATGGTCCTCGCGACCAGGCTGGCCGCCACGTAGCAGCAGCCCGCGACCAGCATCGTGATAGCCGCGCCGCGCTCGGTGTCGCCGGTGGCCGCGTTCAGGCCGCCGGCGACCAGGCCCCCGATCAGGGCCATGATTCCGCCCGCCGTCGGTGACACCGAGTTCGCCATCACCAGCTTGTCCGCGGGGACCACATGCGGCAGCGCCGCCGACAGCGACGCCAGGAAGAACCGGTTCACGCCCAGCACCAGCAGGTAGGCCACGTACAGCGGGACCGATCTGTTGCCCGAGGCCATCGCCGCCGCGGTCGCTCCCACGAAGGCGGAGCGCAGCAGGGCCGACAGGACCAGGATCTGCCGGCGTGACCAGCGGTCGATGAACACCCCGGCGAACGGGCCGATCAGCGAGTACGGCAGATAGAGCACGGTGAACGCGGCCGCGGCAGCCGCCGGGCTCGTGAACGTCTCCGCGTTGAAGAACACATACGTGCCGATCCCGGCGGTGACGATGCCGTCGCCGGTCTGTGAGATCAGCCGGACCGAGAACAGCCGCCGGAAGTTCCGCTCTGCCAGGACGACGCGCAGATCGGAGATGAAGGCCGACCCGGTTATCCAGCCGAACGGGCTCATCCGGCGGCGCCCGGGGCCGCGGTCCGCCTGCTGGGACACGCCCACAGCCTACGGTGCACGGCGCCCGGAAGGCGTCAGGTCAGCGCTCGACCTCGCCTCGGATGAACATGTCCACAAGATCGCGGGCGACGTCATCGCCGTACTGCTCGGGCGGCGACTTCATGAAGTACGACGCGGCAGACAGGATCGGACCGCCGATCCCACGATCGCGGGCGATCTTCGCGGCGCGGATAGCGTCGATGATCACTCCGGCCGAGTTCGGCGAGTCCCAGACCTCGAGCCGGTACTCCAGGTTCAGCGGCACGTCGCCGAAGGCCTTGCCCTCGAGCCGCACGAACGCCAGCTTGCGGTCGTCGAGCCACGGCACGTGGTCGGAAGGCCCGATGTGCACGGATGCCCGCTCCATCTCGTGCGGGATCTGCGACGTCACCGACTGCGTCTTGGAGATCTTCTTGGACTGGAGCCTGCTGCGCTCCAGCATGTTCATGAAGTCCATGTTGCCGCCGACGTTGAGCTGGTAGGTCCGCAGCAGTTCCACGCCGCGGTCCTCGAACAACTTGGCCAGCACGCGGTGCGTGATCGTGGCACCCACCTGGGACTTGATGTCGTCGCCGATGATCGGCACCCCGGCGGCGGTGAACTTGGCCGCCCACTCCGGGTTGGAGGCGATGAATACCGGCAGCGCGTTGACGAACGCCACGCCCGCGTCCAGCGCGCACTGGGCGTAGTAGCGGTCCGCCTCCTCCGAGCCGACCGGCAGGTAGGAAACGAGCACGTCCGCGCCGCAGTCCCGGAGCACCTGCGCCACGTCGGCCGGCTTCTCGTCGGACTCGTCGATGAGCTGCAGGTAGTACTCGCCGAGCCCGTCGAGCGTGGGCCCGCGCTGCACCGTCACACCGGTCGGCGGGACATCGCAGATCTTGATGGTGTTGTTCTCGCTCGCCACGATGGCCTCGGCGATGTCGCGGCCGACCTTCTTGGCGTCCACGTCGAACGCGGCGACGAACTCCACGTCCCGCACGTGATAGGGACCAAACTGTACGTGCATCAGACCGGGCACCCGGCTGCCTGAGTCGGCATCCTTGTAGTACTCCACGCCCTGGACGAGGGAACTGGCGCAGTTCCCGACTCCAACGATGGCTACCCGTACCGAACCCATTCGGTTTGCTCCTTATCTGCATGCCATGCGGGGTGGCAGCGTCGTGCGTCAGCCGGCCGTGCCGCCTGAGCTGCGTTACATGTGATCCCCGGTGCGCCGCGAGGGCTCCGGGTCAGACTGTCGTTCCGAGGCGATCAGTTCGTTGAGCCAGCGCACTTCCCGTTCCACCGACTCGAGGCCATGCCGCTGCAGTTCGAGCGTGTAGCTGTCCAGCCGCTCCCGGGTCCGCGACATCGCGGCGCGGAAGCTGTCCAGGCGTTCCTCGAGCCGACTGCGCCGGCCCTCCAGGATCCGCATCCTGACATCGGCGCGAGTCAGGCCGAAGAACGCGAAATGAACCCCGAACCCGTCGTCCTCCCATGCCGCAGGCCCCGCCTCGCCCAGCAGGTCCTGCAGCCGCTCCTTGCCCTCGGCGGTCAGCCGGTAAACGATCTTCGACTTGCGTCCGGCCAGCGGCTTGGCGGTGGGTCCTGTGGGAGCCTCCTCGGCGATCAGGCCCTGCCGGAGCAGGTCCTTGAGGCAGGGATACAGGGACCCGTATCCGAAGGCACGGAACGCACCGAGCACTGAGTTGAGCCGCTTGCGCAGCTCATAACCGTGCATGGGCGTTTCGTGCAGCAACCCGAGCACAGCAAGCTCGAGCACGCCTGACCGCTGGCTGGTCACCCGCGCTCTCCTCCCTGCTACGCGCTGGCCGGTCGTTCCTGCCACGCATGAGCTGCGCACCTAAACTGAACACCACGGCACGACATCACACGTCTTCAGTGTCTCAGGCCGATGTATCGGCCCGATACATCGGTAAGATATGCGGTCTGTCATGCCAGCGCAAGTCTGCCCGTTCCGGAGGATGCAGGGACCGGTGGCCGGCAGGGTGGGGACTCGGCTCGGGCGCGGTTCCGTCGTAACCTGTCGAGCATGAGGCGTTCGGTAGTGGACTACGCGCTCGCGCGGCGGGCCACTCTGGCGTCCGTGTTCTCCGGGCGGGCCACGCTGACCGACGTCTGCGATGCGCACCCGTACTTGCTGCGGGCGGCCAAGTTCCACGGCGAGGCGACCGACCGGGCGTGCCCGATTTGCAAGAAAACCAAGCTCACGCACGTGACATACGTGTACGGCGACGAGCTGGGCCGCTATGAAGGACGCGTGAAACAGGCCCCCGAGTTGGCGGAAATGGCTGCGGAATACGCGGAGTTCCAGGTTTACGTGGTCGAGGTCTGTCAGAGTTGTGCCTGGAATCACCTCGCGTCGTCCTACGTACTCGGCACAGGCGAACCGCAGACCCGGCGCAGTCGGCGCGCCCGTGCCGGCGACTGAACGCGCGCGCGCCAGCAGGATGCACTGCCTGACCCTGCGGGCATGCGGGACGACGCAGGCGACTCACGATAAGTGCCGGGACACCAGGTACCACCGGGTACCTCGAGGCGCGCGGCGGATGGCTACGCTCGCGAGCCCCCGACCCGACCAGTGAGGACGCGTGAGTAATCCAGGTTCGTCCGGGGCGTATTGGCAAGAGCCCGAGGGCGAGGATCCTTACCGCGACGAGCTATACAGTCGCCGGGCCGGTAATGGCCGCAACAGCGGCGGCTACCGGCCTTCCAGCGGAAATGGCTACGCGGTCCCGGGCGGAGCGCGCGGCGGGCGCCGCGGCGGCCCGGCGCAGGCCGGCTCGCAGACCGAGGCGGACCTGAGGGCCAGGCTGGGCCTCGGCAACGGCGCACCGGCCGAGGGGGCCGGCAAGGGTTACGGCGGCGAGTACGGTTACGGCGGCGGCAACGGGTTCGGCGGCGGGGACGTCAGCGGCCACGCGTCCCCCGGCGGACGGCGCGGTGCCACGGCGCTGCGGGAGCGCGGCGAGACCGACATCGTCGACTCCCGGACCAGCGGGCCGCGCCGGGCCCGGGGGTACTCGGACGGCGGCGGGTCGGGCGGCCGCCGGGGCGGGCCGCCCACGCGCCAGAAGGGCAGCTGGTGGCGCCACTGGACCTGGCGCAAGGCCCTGGCCCTGTCGGCCGCGACCTGTGCCTTCTTCGTGCTGCTGATCGTGGCGGTCGTCGTCTACATGTACGCGAAGACCCAGGTACCCACCGATGTGTCCTTCGCCGCGGTGCAGCAGTCCTCGACCGTGTACTACAGCAACGGCAAGACCGAGGTGGGCACGTTCACCGCTGACGGCATCGACCGGCAGATGCTGACCTCGAGCCAGATCCCGGCCGTGATGAAGAACGCGATCATCGCCGCCGAGGACCGGCATTTCTATGACGAGGGCGGCATCTCGATCAGCGGCATCCTGCGCTCCGCCTACGAGGACGTCAAGGGCGGCGGGAACCTGCAGGGCGGATCCACGCTGACCGAGGAGTTCGTCAAGAACTACTACGCGACGGTCGGCACCTCGCGGACGGTCGGCACCAAGCTGAAAGAGATCTTCATCTCGATCAAGCTCTCGCACGAGGAGTCCAAGGACTGGATCCTGACCCAGTACCTGAACACCGTCCCGTTCGGCAACAACGCCTACGGCATCGGCGCGGCCGCGCAGATCTACTTCGACGAGCCCGCCTCGAAGCTGACGATCTCGCAGTCCGCGATGCTCGCCGCGATGGTCAACCAGCCAGGGTTCTTCAGCCCGGACCCGAAGGCCGGGCAGGCCTACAGCGCTCTGGTGGCCCGCTGGCAGTACGTGCTCACGAACATGGTCAGGGACGGCGCGATCACCCAGGCCCAGGCCAAGGCCCAGAAGTTCCCCGCGGTGGACGAGGGACAGGGGCTGGCGAGCAGCTTCACGGGCTTCCGCGGCTACATCATGCAGGCCGTGGAGAGCGAGCTCGAGAACACCTACCACTACACGCAGAACCAGATCGACACCGGCGGCCTGAAGATCGTCACCACGTTCAACCTCAGGTTGATGAACGGCCTGTACCGGGCGGTAGGCCAGAATCTGGCCCAGATGAAGGCGGACGGCCAGAAGCTGCCGAACTACGCCCACGTTGGAGCACTGCTCGAGCAGCCCGGCACCGGCGACATCCTGGCCATGTACGGCGGACCGAGCTACAGCGCGCCCAACTGCGCCAAGATCGACTGCCAGTACAACATGGCCACCGAGAGCAGGAACCAGGTCGGCTCCTCGTTCAAGCCGTACGTCCTGGCCACGGCGGTCCATGAGGGCATGGACGTGCAGGACAGCGTCCTGAACGCAATCGAGCCGATGTGCGTTCCGCCCGACTTCACCGAAGCCGACCAAATGACGCTCTCGACCAAGACCACGAACTGCCCGGCGGGCTGGTTCCCGGTCGACATCCAGGGCGAGAACATGGGCGCGATCAGCGTGGTCACCGCGGCGGCGCAGTCGTCCGACCCGGCGTTCGAGGACCTCGTCCACCGGGCGGGCACTCTGCAGACGATCGCGATGGCCAAGGCGTTCGGCGTGAACGTGAATTCCACGAGCCAGGGCGGTTCCGGGCTGGCGCTCAAGGCGCACCAGGTCGGCATGGCACTGGGCACCGCCTCGCTGACCGTGGAGGAGCAGGCGACCACGTTCGCCACGCTGGCCGCCGGCGGTAAGTACGCCACCCCGCACGTGATCAAGCAGCTCACGCAGAACGGCAACAACGTCCCGCTGAAGATCACGTACCGCCAGGTGCTGACCCCGGCGCAGGCGGCCGACGTCGACTTCGCGCTGTCGTTCGACACGGTCAACGGGACCGCTGCCGAGCAGGGCCAGCTCGACCCGACCCGCCCGACCATCGGCAAGACCGGCACCACCGACGTGGCCCAGTCGGCGTTCTTCATCGGCGCGATCCCGCAGTACTCGCTCGCGGTCGGTATGTTCACGAACCAGCAGAACGAACTGCCGGGCGGCGAGACGCTGAACATCCTCCCGACACTCGTCGGCAACCAGACCGGCGGCTACGGCGGCGCCTGGCCGACGGCGATCTGGCGCACGTACATGAACAACGAGTTCGCCACGCTTCCGGTCGACAACTTCGCGACGCCGGACTACGCGGGCTTCACCAAGTGGAACCAGGTCCCGGTGCAGCCCAGGAAGCCCAAGAAGCCGAACCAGAACCAGAACCAGTGCCCGAACGGAGAGCACCGCATCTTCGGGATCTGCGTCGGCGGCCAGAACCCGGTGAACCCGAACCCGAATCCGAACCCGACCGCCACCCCGACGCCGACACCGACGGTGTCGGCACCGCCGGTCCAGGGAACGGAGACGGCCGCGGCGGTGCTGCTGGCAGAGGAGCCGACGACAGCGAAGGCCCGGAAACCGGGCAGCGGCTAGCCGACCGGTTTGCGGGGCTCGCCCGCCTCTAGCCGAGCTGGCCGTGCAGCCAGGCGATGTCCACGGCGGGGTCCGGCGTCTCGCAGACGGCCGGAGCGCCCGAAGCGCGGATGACGTCCACGATCTGCGCCGGGTCGATCGTCCCCGACTCGAGGGCCGCGTGCCGGTCCCGGCCGGAGCCGAACTCGTCACGTGAGTTGTTGCAGTGCACGAGGTCGATCCGGCCGGTGATCGCCTTGAGCCGGTCGGTGATCCCGTCGAGTTCCTCACCGGCGGAGTACGCGTGGCAGGTGTCCAGGCAGAACCCGACCTCGCCGCCGCCAGCGCCGGCGATGGCCTCCCACAGCCGGGCGATGCCCTCGAAGCTCCGTGCCATGGCGCCATCGCCGCCCGCGGTGTTCTCGATCAGCATGGGCAGCGGCCGCTCGATGCGCTCCACGGCCTTGCGCCAGCTGTCGTACCCCTGCTCGGGGTCAACCCCGGCGGTCACGTGCCCGCCGTGCACGATCAGGCCCTTGGCACCGATCGCCGCGGCCGCGGCCAGTTGCTGCTCGAGCAGCTTGCGGCTGGGAATCCGGATCCGGTTGTTTGGCGAGGCCACGTTGATCACGTAGGGCGCATGAACGTAAGCGTCGATGCCCGCGGCCTCGAAGGCCGCGCGGACCTCATCGGGCCCGCGGCCGCCGGGGAAGGCGGGAGCCTTCCAGCCCTGCGGGTCCCCAAGGAAGAACTGCGCGACTTCGGCTCGTGCCGCCTGGGCGGCGGCGAGCGGGTCGTCGTCGTGTAGGTGAGCTCCGATGCGAACCATGGCCTCGAGCCTAACGGCCGCCGCCGTCAGCCGGATGCGCCCTTGCTCAGGGGGTCAGGCTGAAGCCGCCGTGCGCGATGCTGAGGCCGGCCCCGACAAACGCGGCGATCATGCCGGCCATGATGAAGACCCGCTGCTCCCTGGTGTTGGAGATCATCTGCGCGTACAGCCCGACCACGAACGCAAGCAGGCCGAGCACCGTTGCGGCGAAGTGAGCGCGCACGATGAACCCGATCGCGAACGCCAGGAGCCCGACGAGGAACACGGAGATCGTGAGGATGTTCTCCACCGTGTGGCGCTGGCCGTCGCTATTCAGCGTCAAGCGAGCGCGAGACTGAGTCTTGGTGGCCTCGTCCATGCGCTGACCCCCTGCGGCTCGGGTCCTGTCGTTTCCATTTTGTTCCCGCGCCGGGCGAAGTGGAATCGCAAGCCGCGCGGATGACGGCGATCAGCCTAGCGGACGCCGATTCCGGCGCCGCGGCGCGTTCCGGATTCTTACCGGAGCGGTCACGCGACCCCGACGACGGCGCAACGTCAGCAACCCGGCGGAACGGTCCATGCCTGCTGGTAAGCTGACTCGGCCGCGCTGGGCCACCGTCTGGCGGCGCGCGGCCCCTCCTGTCACGGAGAGACCGTGACCGCGTCAGTCCAGAGGAGGCAGGCAAGCGCATGCGTCACTACGAGATGATGGTGATTCTCGACCCCGCGCTCGAGGAACGAACCGTCCAGCCGTCGCTCGAGCAGTTCCTCAACGTCGTGACCACCGCCGGCGGCACCGTGGACAAGGTAGATGTCTGGGGCCGGCGCCGGCTGTCGTACGAGATCGATAAAAAGTCAGAGGGCATCTATACCGTCATAGACATGACGGCAGAGCCGGACACCGTCAAGGAACTCGACCGCCAGCTCAACCTGAACGAGGCGGTCCTGCGAACGAAGATCATCCGGCCAGACCAGAGATGACGGCGTCGGCCGGGCGCGGCCCGAGCTGATACCACCCGAACGACCGGGAGGACCCGATGGCAGGCGACACCCAGATAACCATTGCCGGCAACCTCGTCGACGATCCCCAGCTCCGCTACACCCCGACCGGCCAGGCCGTGGCAAACTTCAGGGTCGCCTCCACACCGCGCTGGCAGGACCGGCAGAGCGGCGAGTGGAAGGACGGCGACTCGCTGTTCCTGTCCTGCAACGTCTGGCGGCAGGCGGCCGAGAACGTGGCCGAGTCACTGCAGCGCGGCATGCGGGTCATCGTGCAGGGCAGGCTGCGGCAGCGGTCATACGAGACCAAGGAAGGCGAGAAGCGCACGGTCTACGAGATCGAGGTCGACGAGGTCGGCCCGTCGCTGCGCAACGCGTCGGCCAAGGTCACCAAGTCGAGCCGGTCCACCGGCGGCGGCGGCTTCGGCGGCGGCCCGTCCGGGGGCGGCGGCCAGTCCGGGTATGGTGGAGGCGGCGGACGCCCGGCCGACGACCCGTGGGCATCCGATGCTGGCGGCGGCGGCGGCGACGGGTTCTCCGACGAGCCCCCGTTCTGATCTCAGGCCGGGCAGCAAGCTGACCTAACCGGATTCCATTAACCATCCCCGCCCCCGGGCGGGGCCAGATCATCCCCGCCTCCGGGCGGGGGCGACCATCCCCGCCGAAGGCGGGGCTCTGCTGAGGAGCACCACGATGGCCAAGCCACCTATTCGCAAGCCAAAGAAGAAAGTCTGCCTGTTCTGCCAGGAGAAGATCGCCCACGTGGACTACAAGGACACGGGGCTGCTGCGGAAGTTCATCTCCGACCGCGGCAAGATCCGGGCACGTCGGGTTTCCGGCAACTGCACGCAGCACCAGCGCGACGTCGCCACGGCGATCAAGAACGCGCGCGAGATGGCGCTGCTGCCGTACACGAGCACGGCCCGATAAGGCCCGAGGGAGGCTTGCACCGATGAGCGGTACGCCGATGAAGCTCATCCTGACCCAGGAAGTCACCGGCCTGGGCGGCCCCGGCGATGTGGTTGAGGTGGCGGGCGGCTACGGCCGCAACTACCTGGTGCCGCGCGGGCTTGCCATGCGCTGGACCCGCGGCGCGGAGAAGCAGATCGATCTGATCAAGCGCGCCCGGTCCGCCAGGGAGATCCGGGGACTCGACGACGCACGGGACGCGGCCGCGCGGCTCGCGTCCCTCCAGGTGCGCCTGCAGACCCGCGCCGGGGGCGGCGGCAGGCTGTTTGGTTCTGTGTCGCCCTCCGACATCGCCGCCGCGGTCAGGGCGGCCGGTGGCCCCGAGCTGGACCGCCGCCGGATCGAGATCAAGAACCCGATCAAGACCGTCGGCGCGCACCAGGTGACGGTCAAGCTGCACCCCGAGGTGACCGCCAGCCTGGACGTCGAGGTCGTCGGCGCCTGAGCTCACCGGCTCGGCGCCGACCCTGCGATCTAGGCCAGGGCCAGGGTGATGGCGTGCAGGACCAGGCCGACGCCGGCACCGACCACCGTGCCGTTGATGCGGATGAACTGCAGGTCACGGCCCAGCAGCAGTTCTAGCTGGCTTGACGTCTGTTCCGCGTCCCACCGCTGGATGGTCCCGGTAACCAGTCCGGCGATGTCGTCGTGGAACCGGTCGGTGAGCGCCCTGGCTCCCGAGTCGAGCATGCGCAGGACGCCGTCGGAGAACCGGCGGTCCGATCCGAGCCGCTGACCAGCCGCCACCAGCGCGACGGCAAGCTGGCGGCGCAGCTCGGACCGGGGATCGACCGCCTGAGCCCGGAGCGCGTCCTTGGCGTGCTTCCACAGCGACGAGGACCAGTCCCGCAGCTCGGCGCTGCCGAGAACATCGCGTTTGAGGCGCTCCCCGCGCTCGTGCAGCTCGGGCGATGTCTCGAGCCGGCCGGGGAGGCCTGCGAGCCATTCCTCGAACTGACGCCGGGTCGCGTCGTCAGGGTCGGCCGCCATGGCCACCAGGCGAAGGCGCAGGCGGGTGTACAGGCGGTCGAACACTCGCCGGTAAACCGCGTCGGGCACCCATCGGGGGGCCTCACCCTCGAACAGCTCGCGCACCTCCGTGTAGTGCTCGGCGAGATAGCGGTCGGCACCGGACACGATCGCGTTGAACAGCCCCGCGTGATGCCCTTCGGCGATCACGATCCGAAGCGTCCTCCCGGCCAGCGGCGCCAGGTCCACGGCGTTGACCACCCGGGTGAGCTCGGCGGTGAGCACCTGCTGGACATCCTCGTCACGAACCGCCTCGGCCACCGTGACCACCAGGTCAGCGGCGTGACCGGCGAACGCGGCCGCGTTGGCCTCGTCCGACAGCCAGGCGGCGAGGCGGGGAACGAGCCCGGCCGAGCGGATCCGTTCGCTGACGACATCGGCGTTGAGGAAGTTCTCCTGAACGAACTGGCCGAGAGTGGCGGCGAACTGGTCCTTGCGCTCGACGATCAGCGCGGTGTGCGGTATCGGCAGGCCCAGAGGACGCCGGAACAGTGCGGTCACCGCGAACCAGTCGGCGACACCGCCAACCATGGCCGCCTCGGCTCCGGCCTGCACGTAGCCGAGCGCGGTCCCGTGAGCACCGGCCACGGTCACGCCCACGAACAAGGCCGTGGCCGCGGCGAGGAAAGCCGTGGCGCGCCGGCGCGCCACGGCCAGGCGGCGTGCCCGTACTTCCACGGACTCTCGTTCGAGCCCGGGCGCCGGCGAAACCGGCGTCGTCGTGGCGGGTTCCATCAGCCCTCAGTCTTGCAGGATCCGCATGATCACCGGCAACTCGGCCCGCGCGGCCGTCACCCGGCGATTATTCGGCTGCGGACAGGTAGCCGGGCAGGCGCTTCGCTAGTTCGGGATCGGCGTCGGCGACCATTTCCCAGATCGCGGCCAGCCGGGTGATGTCAGGGCCGTCCCGGCCGCAGGCCGCCCGGGCCGTGCGACCCTCGCCAGCATCGGCGGCCGCCGCTGTGCCTGCTCCGTCGTCGCTGCCGGAGCAGGCCGCGAGTTCCTCGATAGCCCGGCAGATCCGGCCGAGCTGCCCCCCGTTCGTCGAACACATGCTCGAATGCTAGAGAAGCCGGGATGCGCCCGTCCGGGAAACGCGCGCATCCCGCTGCGCCGCCGGCCTGGCCCGGCCTCCGGCCAGCCGGCGCGAGCCGCACATGTAACGTCGTACGTGAAATTCCTAATGTGGATAACTTCCGGCCATTGTGGACGGCCTTGCAAGCCAGAACTTTTTCCTGCGCACAACCCGTGGACGGCATAATCGCAGGCAGCCGCCTTCTGGCCGGGCGCAGCGCCGGAATATCCACAGCGCCATCCCCATGCTGCGCACAGTGACGGCGGCGTGTCTGCACAGGCTTTCCACAGGCCTGTGCACAGCATCGCTGGACGCTCACCAGCGCTCGCGCGAGACTGTCCGAGCCGTCAGGTACAACGGCTGTGACGGACCCGCGCGGGCAGCCGCGGGAATGCCAACCGGAATGGGGGAGGTGGCACCTGTGAGTGTGGCGGAGATCGCCCCGGGCGGCGGGGAATTCGAGCGGACGCCCCCGCACGATCTCGCCGCGGAGCAGTGCGTTCTTGGCGGCATGCTGATGTCCAAGGACGCGATCTCCGACGTGCTCGAGGTGATCCACCCCGGCGACCACTACCGTCCCGCGCACCAGCTGGTGCACGAGGTCATCCTCGACCTGTACAGCCGGGGCGAGCCGGTCGACGCGGTCACGGTCGCGAACGAGCTGACCAAGCGCGGCGAGATCACCCGCGTGGGCGGGGCCCCTTACCTGCACACGCTGATGGCCTCCGTGCCCACCGCGGCGAACGCGGGTTACTACGCACGCATCGTGCGCGAGCGCGCGATCCTGCGCCGCCTGGTCGAGGCCGGCACCCGCATCGTCCAGCTCGGCTATGCGGGTGACGGGGACGCCGACGAGATCGTCGACCGCGCCGAAGCCGAGGTCTACGGGGTGACCGCCCGGCGGATCAGCGAGGACTACCTGGCGCTGGCCGAGATCATGCCGGGCGCGCTCGACGAGATCGAGGCGATCGGCAGCCGGGGCGGCGGGCTGAACGGCGTGCCAACGGGCTTCGCCGATCTCGACGCGCTGACCAACGGCCTGCACCCGGGCCAGATGATCGTCATAGCTGCGAGGCCTGCCCTCGGGAAGGCCTTGGCTCTTGATACGAGGCTGCCGACCCCGACCGGCTGGACCACGATGGGCGAGGTCGCCGTGGGCGATCAGCTTGTGGGCGCTGACGGGCGGCCGGTGACCGTCGTGGCGGCCACCGAGGTCATGCACGGGCGGCCGTGCCACGAGGTGGCGTTCTCCACCGGCGAGGTCATCGTGGCCGACAGCCAGCATCAGTGGCTCACCTGGACCGGCCCGGGCAGCGGCACCGCGGCCGTGCGGACCACGGAACAGATCGCAGCGACGCTCGACCGGCGGCCAGGGAATCGCGGGCAGAACCACGCCGTGCCCGCTTGCGGCTCGTTCGACCTGCCCGAGGCCGACCTGCCGGCGCTGCCCTACACCCTTGGCGTCTGGCTGGGTGGCCCGTATACGGCCGCTGCGGGGCTGACCATCGCGGATCCGGAGATCGCCATGCGGGTTGCGGACTCGGACTTCGCGGCCATCCCCGCGCGCGAGGAAAAGCGCATCCCAGTGACCTACCTGCGGGGCAGCGAAGCGCAGCGGCGGGCGCTGCTCGCCGGCATCCTCGACATCGGCGGGACCGTGGCGGGCAACGGCGCCATCCACCTGTCCGTCACGAGCCGCGAGCTGGCGTGCGACGTCAGGGAGCTGGTTCTCAGCCTCGGCTACCGCTGCTCCATGCCCAACAGGAAGGCGCCGCGCGGCGCCGCGACGTCCTCCCGCTACCTGATCCGGTTCCTGACCGACGACCAGGTATTCCTGCTCAGCCGCAAGCAGCGGCTGCACAAGGAGCGGCTGCGTCACGACCCCCGGATGGCCCGCTGGCGCTACATCGTCGGCGCACGCCCGGTGCCGTCGCAGCCGGTGCGGTGCGTGCAGGTGGACAGCTCTGACCATCTGTACCTCGCGGGCGACGGCATGATCCCGACCCACAACTCGACTCTGGCCCTCGACTTGGCCCGGGCCGCTTCGGTCAAGAGCGGGCTCACCGCCGTGATCTTCAGCCTGGAAATGAGCCGCAACGAGATCACCATGCGGCTGCTCTCGGCCGAGGCACGAGTCCCGCTGCACTCCATGCGGACCGGACAGATGAGCGAAGACGACTGGACCAGGCTGGCCCGGCGGATGAGCGAGGTCGTGGACGCCCCGCTGTTCATCGACGACTCGCCGAACATGTCGATGATGGAGATCAGGGCGAAGTGCCGACGGCTCAAGCAGCGGCACGATCTGCGCCTGGTGATCATCGACTACCTGCAGCTGATGAGCTCGCCGAAGCGGGTGGAGAACCGGCAGCAAGAGGTCTCCGACATGTCTCGCCAGCTGAAGCTGCTGGCCAAGGAACTCGACGTCCCCGTTGTAGCCGTCGCCCAGCTCAACCGCGGCCCCGAGCAGCGAACCGACAAACGTCCGCTCCTCGCGGATCTGCGCGAATCGGGATCCATAGAGCAGGATAGCGACGTTGTAATTCTTTTGCACAGAGAAGACGCTTATGAGCGGGAGTCGCCTCGGGCCGGGGAAGCAGATTTGATTGTTGCTAAGCACCGAAATGGCCCTACCGCAACGGTAACGGTAGCCTTCCAAGGACATTACAGCCGCTTCTCAGACATGGCGCGCATTTGAAAAGGTGTTTGATTAACCATAACGCATTCGACGTCATTACCGGCGATGCTGCCTACTGGATCGGATTCTTGTTTGCGGACGGCTCCATAATTTTGCGGCTTCGGGCAACGAGCCGAGGGCTGGCTCGAGCCGCTCCATGAAATACCCGGGCAGCGCGGCGTAGGCCGGATCGCCTGATCTCACGTTCCGGCGCTGCCAGCCGTTTACCTCATGGCAGCACCGGAACAAGGAGAACGGCGATGACTACCCACACGATCACCGATTCGCCGATCGGCGAGCTGACGCTGGTGGCCGACGACGGCAAGCTGACCGGCGTGTACTTCCCGCATCACTGGTACAAGCCGGACCCGGACACGTTCGGGCCGCGGTCCGACGCCGGGTTCGAAGACGTCACCGAGCAGCTCACCGAGTATTTCGCGGGCGACCGGAGGCGCTTCGAGCTGACCGTGGAACCCCGGGGCGTGGCGTTCCAGGCCCTGATCTGGGGTTTGATCGAGGAGATCCCGTACGGGCAGACCGTCACCTACGGCGACCTGGCCCGCGAGGCGGGCGGCGGGGTCACGCCCAAGGACGTCGGCGCCGCCGTGGGCCGCAACCCCCTGAGCGTGATCGTCCCGTGCCATCGCGTGGTCGGCAAGGACGGCAGCCTCACCGGCTACGCGGGCGGGCTCGCGCGCAAGAGGTTCCTGCTCGACCTGGAGGAGAGATCGGCCCGGCTGTTCTGACGTCCTCGCATGAGGGCGGAGGCACTGGGGCAGAGCAGCCAGTTCGGCAGGCTGCTGAGCTCCGGCCGGGTCACGTCCCAGCTCATCGTGCTCCGGGTCGCCGGGCCGGGAATCGAGGGAGCGGCGAGCAAGGAGACGGCGTAGGCGAGAGGCTCACGCGCGCCGGATCCGCCACAGGCACGCTCCGGCCAGGACGAGCGCCGCGCCGACGAAGATCGCCAGCTCGTACCACTGCAGCGGCCAGTAATGCCCGGCCGGCTGGTAGGCCACCGCCTCGTGGTAGGTGGTGCCGATCTTGGCCACGCATTCCTGCATCCGGTTCACGACCGCCTGCGGCACCCGGGTGTGACCAAGCCCGCCGCCCCCGCCGCCGCCCCCGCCGCCGCCCCGGCCCTGCCCGATGCCCGGGCACGCCCTGTTCAGCTCACCCGTGGTGAGCCCCTCGCCGCGCGCGTTGACGATCGTCAGCGACGTGATCCACGCGTTCGGCAGGTCCGGCGGGTTCGGCATCAGCGTCGGGCTGCCGAACAGCACGGACAGCGTGCCTGCCTGGCCGT
>JASHQP010000334.1 GCA_030039095.1 Streptosporangiaceae bacterium | reverse complement strand
ACTTCGGTCAACTATACTTCGGTCATGCATGCTTCGGGGAATGGGCAAGTACAGAAGCCCGCCCACCTGTTCGGCCGAGAGGCCGAGTGGAAAGGGCTGGTCGCTTTTGCTACGGATGACGGCATCGGTGCCACTATGGGCGTGGTAAGTGGGAGACGGAGACAGGGCAAGAGCTATCTCCTGCAGGCACTGGCGAGCGCCCTGGGCGGGATCTACTTCCCGGCACTGGAGCTGACGGAGGCGGTCTCGCTCAGGCTGTTCGCTGACGAGCTCGTCCGGTTCAGCGGATCGCCGGTTCCTCCGTTCCGGGACTGGCTCGACGCCATCCCGTACCTGTTCCGGCTCACCGACGGCAGCGCCATTCCGGTGGTCATGGACGAGTTCCCGTTCCTGGTCAGAGCGTCACCGGGACTGCCGTCCATCATCCAGCGGGAACTCGGACCAGGCGGAAGCGGCGCCGGGAGCCGCGCACGGCTCCTGCTCTGCGGATCCGCCATGTCGGTGATGGGCGGGCTGCTCTCCGGGGGGGCGCCGCTGCGTGGCCGTGCAGGCCTGGAGCTCGTCATCCAGCCTTTCGGTTACCGGGATGCCGCACGGTTCTGGGGGATCACCGATCCCCGGCTGGCCGTGCTTGTTCATTCGGTCGTTGGCGGAACACCCGCCTACCGCCGGGAACTCGTGCGTGAAGACAGCCCCACGGGCATTGACGACTTCGACGCCTGGGTGATGCGGACGGTACTCAACCCGCAGACCCCGCTGTTTCGGGAAGCCCGCTACCTCCTCGCCGAGGAGACCGAGATCCGCGATCCGTCGCTGTATCACTCGGTGCTCGCTGCTGTTGCCGAGGGAAACTCCACGTCCGGCGGGATCGCGAACTACATCGGCCGCAAGTCGAACGAGGTAGCGCACCCCCTGCATGTCCTCGAGGACAGCCGGCTGCTGATCCGGGAGCCAGACCTCTTCCGGTCGGGAAGGACGACGTACCGCATCGCTGAGCCCCTCGTCACCTTCTATCAGGCGATCATGGCCCGCGACTGGGCGAGGCTCGAGCTCGGGAACGCGGCCGTGGTGTGGGGGGGAGCCAGGCCGCGCTTCCTGTCTCAGGTAGCAGGGCCGAACTTCGAGAAGATCTGCCGCGACTATGCGATAGGAGCCAGCCCCGACGTGTTCGGCGGGCCACCCGGCGCGGTGGGCTCAGGGGTGGTCACGGATCCGGCAGGACGGACCCAGATCGAGATCGATGTCGCGGTGCTCGCCCCGGCCGAGCCCGGGCGGCCGCGCAAGATCCTCTCTCTGGGCGAGGTGAAGTGGGACCGGACCATGGACCTGCGGCACGTCGAGCGCCTCCGCCGCGCCCGAGATCTGCTCGCGATCAAGGGATTCGACACGGAGGGCACGCTCCTCAGTTGCTATTCCGGCGCTGGCTTCGATCCGGCGCTGGTCGCGGCCCAAGGCAGCGGCATCCACCTAGTCGGATTGGACCAGATCTACGGGAACTAGGGACTCCTGCCTCGACCTCCTGGGCGCGGATGAGCGAAGATCGCGTCAGGCATCGCGGCTCGCATCGTGATCCGCCGACCCTCTCTTGGCTGAGCGCCACCGAATGCGATCTTATGGGGGTAATCAGCTGCCGGCGGATTCCGGGAGAACGCGATGACTGACCCGTACGAGCCACCCAGGCCGCGCGACCACGCGCTGGAGCAGGAACTCGAATCGCTGCGCGAGCAGGAGCGCGAGGGGCACGCGACACCGAAGGAGCAGCGCCGCAAGGAGCAGCTCGAACGCCGGCTGCACGTGGACGAGCATGGCGCCGAGGTACGCGAGCAGCGGGAAGAGGAGCGCGAGGAAGACCGGGACAGCGAGGAAGACCGCGCCCGCCGCCACCACTGAGCCCGCGTCCGGTCAGCCGGGGAAGGCCTGCTGGAGCCGGAACGCGATCAGCTTTTCGACCAGTGGCGCCGGGAGTGGCCGACGAGCTAGCCGTCATGCCCGACAAGCTAGCCGTCGAGGCGGGCCGCCAGCCGAGCGGGCGCGATCGCCCGGTAGGCGTCCTGGCACAGCTCGGCGATCTCCGCCCAGTCCGGGTCGCCGTCCAGCCGGACGCCGATCCAGCCCCGGCCGCCCACGTACGGCGGCCGGAAGAACCGGCCGGGCCCGGCGGCGGTGAGTTCCTGCTGCGCTCCGGGCAGGCCCGCGCACCACAGATGCGGGAACCCGTCGCCGTGATGCCCGTCGGCCCACAGCGTCACGAACGACTTCTTGCCTGCGACAAACCAGGTGGGGGCGCCGTGACTGAGCCGCTCGGTAACCTCGGGCAGCGCCGTGCAGATCTCCCGCAGCCGCCCGGCCAGGTCGTCGGTCATCCGCTCCTCCCCCTCGAATATCCCGGTGCTGGCCATCATCCCTCAGGCACGAGCGGCAGCCGGAGAGATAAACCGCTTGAGGTTGTGGTCCGGGTCGGCGTGAACGAACTCGCGAAGCTGCCCCGTGAGCATCGCCGGCTTTTTGTCGAAGCCGTCCGTGGTCATCTGCTTGCCGCATTTGCCGCCGGGGCGCACCGCGGCGATGCGCCGTGGCCGAAGCGTCTTCGTATCCACAAGATCGGTGAGATGTACTCACTGACCTGGAGTTTCTCTGGCCCTGGCGGCCGGGCGCTGTTCACGATTGGCCCCGATGCCGATGGCGAGCCACTCGTGACCTGGCTTGCGGTCGGCTATCACGACATCTGCGAGTAGCCCGGCAGCAGCCGAAGCGACGCGACGCGGTTACGCGTACGGCTGTCAATGCAGTCCGGATGCTTGGATGAACACATGACAACTCAGCATGAGGTGCCGCGCGTGGTCAGCGCGAGCTGCGAGATCGCGGCCGGGCCAGGTCAGATCTTCGAGCTGATCGCGGATCCGGCGCAGCAGCCACGATGGGACGGCAACGACAACCTGGCGGAGGCGGCGGCCGGACAGCGCGTACGCGGGGTGGGCGACGTGTTCGCGATGACTCTCACCGGGGGCGCCGTCCGGGAAAATCACGTGGTCGAGTTCGACGAAGGCCGACGGATCGCCTGGACGCCCGCCGAGCCGGGGCGGCAGCCTCCCGGGCACTTGTGGCGGTGGGAGCTCGAGCCGGCCGGCGGATCGGGCACCCTGGTCACGCAGACCTATGACTGGACCAGCCTGACCGACGAGTCGCGCTTCGACCGAGCCCGGGCGACCACGGCCGGCAAGCTTCGGGCCTCGCTCGACCGGCTCACAGCCCTGGCCGAAGGATCCTGACGGCGGCGCCCACGGCGGCTATCCGGGGACGTCACCGCCGGAGCCAGCTGGCAGATGATCATCTACGGCGGCGTCGTGCACGGCTTCACGCACAAGCACGCTGCACCGGGCAGCATTCCCGGCGTGGCCTACGACCCGGCCGCCGACGCCCGGTCGTTCAGCGCCGCACGTGAATTCCTCGCCGGCGTGCTCGGCCCGTGAGCCAGTGCTCGCGGCGGTGATCAGATCAGGCGGACGTCGACGCCACGCGCTCGGAGATTTGCGACTTCGTTCGGGTCGGCATCTTGGTCGGTGACGAGCACGTCAATGGCCTCGACGGGAGCGATGGGAGTGAAGCCGCGGCGGCCGACTTTGGCCGAGTCCGCGACGACGATCGTGTGGCGGGCCCGGTTCACGAGTGTCGTGCCGATCTCCGCTACGAGCTGGTGCGGGGTAGTCAGACCGCCGTCGGCGCTGAGCCCGTCACATCCCACGACGGCGACGTCGGCGCTGAGCTCCTGGAGTGCCTCGACGGATTGCGGGCCGACGAAGCACATGTAGGCAGGCAGGTACGTTCCGCCGATCACCACGAGGTGGGGGTCGTCCCAGGTGCTCACCTCATTGATGATCGGCACGGAGTTCGTGACGATCGTCAGCGACGAGCGGAGGCCCTCGCTCAGCGACGCCGCTGTCTTGGCCACGGTTGAACCGGAGTAGAAGAACGTGATGGCATCGGCAGGGATCAGCCCGACCGCGGCTCGCGCGATCCGTGCCTTGGCGGCGGAGTTGCGCTGCGCGCTCGCCGCGTAGTGGCGCGATGGCTCTCCGACCTGGCGACGGGTCGCGCCTCCGCGGACGCGGGTGATCAGGCCGTCAGCTTCCAGCGCCATGAGGTCGCGGCGAACCGACATCTCGGTAAGGCCCGATTGCCGGGACAGCTCTTTGACGCTGACGAAATCGCGTTCCTCGAGGCGCTCGAGTATGAGGGCGTGACGCGCGCGGGTCCGTCCGCGGCGGGCGCGGCCAGACTCCAGTGCCGGCAGCTGCCGGGCCTCCGACATCGGTACCCTCAAATCCTCGCGAGACCGTCGCGCGGAGCTTGCTTGCGCTAGCAGACCGGTCAGGTGGTTCAGGAACAGCGAAACTCCTGGCCGTCAGTATCCCATGCGGCTCGGCTTCGGCTTCGGGGATGTGGCCCTGCAGCGGTCACTCCGCGCCGACTATCTCGGCGCCGGCCGGCGGAGTATCGGCTGCGTGCTCCTCGAGGATGCCGATCTTGTGGCGCTGGACGAACCAGTAAACACCGAACGCGATCGCCAGGCAGATAGCGGGGAACAAGATGCCGCCCCACTGCAGCCACCAGTGGAACGGAGCGACCGGGTTGTAGATGCTGCGGCGCGGCCAGGCGATGTTGATGATCATCGCGACGCCCCAGACGAGCGCGGCGATGCTCACCGCGAGTCCTGCCCGGCCCAGACTGAAGTAGCCCTTCTCTGGCTGGGTCCACTTCCCGCGCATGCGCAGCAGCGCGAATGGCCCGACGACCAGGACGTATGCGATCAGCGCGAGGATGACGGTGTCGCTGGTCACCACGACGACCACCTGCGGCTGCCGGATGTTGACCAGCAGGATGAGGATCGCGATCACCGCGACGCTGATCACCGGCACCACGGGCGCCTTGTCGCGCTCAGAGATCCGGGAGAGCTTGTGCGAGCCGGGGAACCCGTTGTCCCTAGCCATCGCGAAGATCATCCGTACCGCGCCGGTCTGGTTCGCCAGGCAGCAGACGAAGATCGCCACGGCGGCGCATACGAGCAGGGTGTCCCCCAGGAATGTCCCGAGAGCACTCTTCACGACGTAGGTCAGGCCAACCACCGACAGCTGCGGTGCCTTCAGGTTGCCGACTGCCATGAACGCGGTGATGAGCAGCAGCGCCCCGCCGAGGCCAGACGCGAGAAGGGCTCGGATGATGGCCGGGGGGTTGGTCTTGCGCGGGTTGATGGTTTCCTCACCGACGGACCCTGCGGTGTCGAATCCCCACATGATGTACAGACCGAGCAGCAGCGACACGAGCAACGCCCCGAGGTACCCAATGTGATAGGCGGAGCCGGTGCCGTTGGTCTGCATCACGACGCCGGGGCCGCGTTTGGTGTGGAACAGGAAGAGGACGACCATCAGCACCACCGCGATCAGTTCGACGGTGACGCCGATGTTGTTGACGATCTTGATCACCTTGGTGCCGAGCAGCGAGACGATGGTGGTCCCGGCGATCATGATCGTGCCGAGGATGACGCCGTTCGTCGCCGCGTCGTACGGCCCCTGCCCGTTTCCGTAGATCCAGAACACGCTCGAGATGCTCGGCAGCACGAACTGCCAGGCCAGCGCCACGGCCGCGGTCGAGACGACGAGGGCGAGGGTGAGCGCCACGCCCGCCATCCAGGCCGTGCCGCGGCGGGCGACGTTCTTGGCCCAGTTATAGACCGAACCCGCCAGCGGATAGTGAACGGCCAGTTCAGCGAAGGCCAGGGCGAATAGCAGCTGTCCGGCCACCGCGAGCAGCCATGCCCACCAGGATGCAGGACCGCCGCTGCCGTACGCGAACGCGAACAGCTCGAACATGCCGGTCAGGATCGAGATGAAGGCGAAGCCGATCGCGAAGGTCGAGAAGGACCCGAGAGTCCGCACTAGCTCCTGCTTGTAGCCGAATCTCGCGAGATCATGATCATCACGGGACTCCTGCGTTGCCGCCATCGCACGGGCTCCTTCCGGGCTGCCGCCGGCGGTGAGTGCGTGCTGGCTCCGGCGCAGGTGCACACCGACGGCGTATCGGTAGTGAACACCTTCCGCGTTCGCTCGTCAATACTTTGTTGCAGATAAGATCTTTTTAGATGTTTGAATAATCAGTTCTTAGCGACTTCTTGAACATTAGGACTGTCTGTGCGTACGGTGTGACTGCAAGCGCGCCGTGACTCGGGGACCGAGCACGGAGAGCAGGAGGGTAGCGTGGCCCACGATCCGCAGTTCGACGTGCTGATCGTCGGCGGCGGCGTGCTTGGGACCGCCGTCGCGGCACGGTTGAGCCAGACGTCGGCGCGGGTCGTGCTCGTCGAGGCGGAAACCGACCTGGCCGAGGGCGCGAGCAAGGGAAATGCGGGGGTGGCCGTGTCGTACTACGGTGCCCCCGGCACCCAGGAGACACAGCTGATCAACGCGAGCAACCCGCGGTGGGAGGCGCTGACCAGGCGGCTGGACGTTCCTTTCCGCCGTCTGGGCGGGCTGATGGTCGCGCTGGACACGGACGAGGAACTGCGGCTCGAGGAGACCCTCGCGGAGGTGCATGCCTGCGGTGTCCGCGGAGAATTGCTCACCCCCAGGCAGGTGCGCGATGCAGAGCCACTGGTCGCAGAAAGCATCGTGGCTGGGCTTCTGCTGCCCGACGAGGGCGTCCTCGACCCCATGCGGCTCACGATCGCGTTCGCCCGGCTCGCCGCGGCTAACGGCGCAATCATCCGCCTCGGTGAGCGCGTCCTTGGCGTCGAGCACGATGGCGACCTCAACTCGGTGATCACTTCTCGCGGCCGGTGGTGCACCCGGTTCGTGGTCAATGCCGCGGGCGTCGAGGCGGACCACGTCAGTGCCCTGGCCGGGGGCGAGACGCTGCGCACCTGGCCGCGCAAGGGCCAGTACGTGGTCCTGGACCGCGCCTTCGGCGAGAAGCTGACGAAGATCGTATTCTCCACGCACACGCCGCTCACGAAGGGCAGCAACGTCGTCCCCACCACGCACGGATCGGTGCTGCTCGGGCCCACCGCGCTCGACATCGAGGACCGAGACGATCGGGCCACCGACGCCGAGACGCTGGGCGGGATCTTGGAGAAGGCGCGGCGTCTGGTCCCGGCGGTCGCGGACGCCTACGTCATCAAGACCTTCGCAGCTAACCGCCCCGCCGGGGATGAGTCCCACCGGCTGCGAATCGATGCGAAACAGCCTCATCTCGTACACGTCACCGACCGGTCGGCCGGCGTCAGCATCTCCCCGGCCGCAGCCGACCTTGCACTGGAAATGCTGAACGCGGCGGGCCTGGACGCTGGCGACCGCCATGGAGCGCTCGATGCGCTGCCGCCGGTGCCCCGGCTCAGAACCAGTTCGGACCCGGTCGCTCTCACCGACGGAGATCCCCAGTACGGCCAGGTGGTGTGCGCCTGCGAGCAGGTCACGGCGGCCGAGATCAACGCGGCGCTGACCGGTCCGCTAGCCGCCACGTCGATGGACGGCGTGCGGAAGCGGACCGGCGCCGCGTATGGCCGCTGCCAGGGCTCCCTGTGCCTGGCCGGCCTGTCGTTCCTGACCGCCATGAAGACTGGTACCGGGCCGGCATCGGTACGGCAGACGGCACGCGGGACGGTCGGATCATGACCGCGCCTTACCTCGTGGTCGGCGCCGGGCCCACCGGGCTCGGCTGTGCCACTGAGCTGGCCGCCGTCCACCCGGTCCAGCTGATTGACCGGATCCCGGTCCCGGGCGGTGAGGCTGGCTGGTCCGCGCCGCAGGTTACCGCGCTGGTGGAGGACGCCTGCCGTCAGGGCGTCCGGCTCCTCCTGGGGGTCACGGCACTGCGCTGGGAGCCGGGCCGACTGCTCGTGGCCGGCCCCGGCTGGATCGAGTGGCTCCCCGGGGAACGGCTGTTCTACGCCGGCGGGCTTCGGCCGGCCACCGCCGCGGACCTGTTCATCACCGGCGATCGGCCGGCTGGCATCTTGCCGGCCACCGTTGCCCATCACCTGCTGGCGGCGCAGCAAAGGCTCTGGGATCGCGTGGCGATCATAGGGGACGGCCCGTGGGCCAGTGCGGTCGCCCAGCAGGCGCGCGGAGCAGGCACCACCATCATTGCGATCACGAAGGGCTGCGAACCGCCGCCGTGGGCAGATGAGGTGACGACGCGGGCCGGGCACATCACCATCGTCGGGCGCGACCGTGTCAGCGCGGTGCGCGTCCGCGCACGACAGCACTGGGCGGACATCCCATGCGACGGGGTCGTCCTCGCCGCCGCCCCCAAGCCCAACCGCAATGTGGCAGGCGCCTTGCTCGACGACAGCCCCGGCGTTGCCTTCGTCCAGCCGGCCGACCCAGCCTCGGTCGCTGCGCACAGCGAAATGGGCCGAAGAACAGCCCGCAGATGGATCGCGGCAAACGGAGGAACACGATGAAGGTCAGTTCACCGATCGGCGAGCTTCCCTTCGAGCCGACCGCCTTGCGCATGCGCCGCGGGTGCATCGAGGTCCAGGGCGTGATGGGGGCATGGCCCGCGCATGTCGTCATTGAACCCGCCGACCTTCCGTCACTGCTCCGCCTGGCAAAAGGGCCGGCGATCGCCGCCGCCGTCCTCTTCGCCGCCCTGTCCATCAGGCTCCGCCGCTGCAGGTGACCACCAGGCCCAACACCCCATCCCGAGGTTGACCACAGAAGGAGTCCCGATGAAAGACAGCTGGTATGCAGCTCGCCAGAAGGTGGTCACCTTCGCGCGCAAGCTCCAGGCCGAACGCCTGGTGTACTCGACGGCCGGCAACATCAGCATGCGCATCCCCGGCGACCCGAAGCTCCTTGCCGTCACGCCCGCGTCTACGCAATACGACTTCCTCGAGCCCGAGGACATTCCCATCGTCGACACCGACGGCCAGCAGGTGGACGGCCGGACAAATCCGACCTCCGAGGTGCTGATGCATACGCTCATCTGCAAGCGCCGGCCGGAGATAGGCTCCATCGTGCACACCCACGGGAAGGCCGTGATGACAATGGCCAACCTGGGGTGGACATTGCCGCCGATCCTGACCGGGCTGTGCGAGGCGACCGGCGGGGCGGTTTACACCTCCCCCTACTCGCAACCCGAGACCGCGCAGATGGCCGACTACACCGAGCCAGCGCTGCGTGACCGCGGGGCGACCTTCCTGCGCTACCACGGCTTGCTGGCCTACGGCGTGGACCTCGAGCACGCCTTCCACACGGCCTCGGTCGTCGAAGGCGCGTGTGAGGTGTACCTGACGCTGCGGCAGCTGGGCGAGGTGCATGAGCTTCCCGCTGCTCAGGTCCAGTGGATCGCGTCGTACTGGCGGGCGCAGTTCCCCGGTGCGCCGGAGCCGCTGCCCGCTCCGGACCCGCTGCCTGGCCCGGAATCCG
>JASHQP010000333.1 GCA_030039095.1 Streptosporangiaceae bacterium | reverse complement strand
AGCTGCTGTGGGTGCAGGCCGCCGGCCACCGAGGTGGCCACGGTCCACACCGATCCGTTCCAGTGCTCGAGCAGGTCGCCGGTGACGCCGGAGTGTGTCTGCGTGCCGCCGGTCGCCCAGCACGCGCTCGGCGACGCGCAGGCGATCGCGTCGAGCTGGCCGTCCCTGACGACCGGGGACGGTGCGAGCTGCCACGCTCCGCCGGCCCAGTGCTCGATGAACGCGTGGCCGCTCGATGCGCTGCCGCCCACCGCCCAGCAGTCCGAGGCTCCCGGGCACGCAATGGCCTCGAGCGCGGCCCTGGGGCCGGGAGCCGCCAGGACCACGGTGCTCCAGTGCCCGGCGGTCTCGTGCTTCAGCAGCGGATGACGGGGCTCGGACAGCGTGTTCCCGCCGGGCGCGCTCGCGGTCTGGCCGACGGCCCAGCACTGCGCGGCGCTCGGGCAGGCGACCGCGTTCAGGTAGTCGTCGGGATAGGCCTTGGTGGCCGCGTTCTTGCCGAAGTGATGCACGGCCAGGACGTCGATCCCCACGATCAGGAGCGCGGCAACGACCGCCACGAGGCCGATCAGATGCCTCCTGCTCATGGGGAAACCGGCCTCCATCCGCCCGGCGAGGGGTACCTGGACCAACGCCCACGCCCGCCTGGCGAGTCCACCTTTGCTCAGGAATGATATCCACGGCCGAGGCCCGCTCAGCCTCGGCAGCTCACCTGGGGTATACGCCCCAGGCGGTGAGATACCCGCCCAGGCCGCTGGTAAGCGGCAGGCCGTCCAGGTCAGCGGCCGTGACCCACCGGGCGTCGGCGGCGTCGTCGCCGGGCGCAAGCTCGCCCCCGGTGACGACCGCCAGGTAGTCGCTGACGTCGATGACGGCCCCGTCGGCTCCCGGCAGCTCGGCCGTGCCGAGCAGGCGCCGGCACTCCACCCGCAGGCTGGTTTCCTCGCGGATCTCTCTGGCCAGCGCCTGCTCGTGGGTCTCACCCGGCTCGATCCGCCCGCCCGGCAGCGACCACAGGCCGGCGCCGGGCTCGTGACCTCGCTTGATCAGCAGCAGACGGCCGGCCGGATCCATGATCACCGCGCCGACGGCCGGGATTCGCCTGATGGTCATCTGCTCAGTATCCCGGCCACGGCCAGGCCCTGCATTATCGCGCCCCGCCCGCATTATCGATCGCGCCCCCCGCCCGCATTATCGCGCCCCGCCCGCGCGGTACTTGACGTTCGCGGCTGACCGCGTAACGGTCAGTAGTCATGAAGACTGTGCCTACCTGCCCGCGGTGCGGTGGCCCGGTACGCGAGCCCAGCGCGTGGTCGAGCGCCTGGCACTGCGAGGTGCACGGGCAGGTGCACCCGCTGCGATCGGCGCACAGTCCCACGGCCGGCGGCCTCGAGGGAGTGCTGCGCGGTGCGGCGGTCCCGGTGTGGCTGCCCTGGCCGCTGCCCACGGCGTGGCTGGTCACCGGGTTCGCGAGCGCCGGTGATGAACGGACCGGCACCAGGGGCTGCGTGGTCGCGCTGTCCGGCCCCGGCCCGGTTGGCGGGCCCGGCGAGATGCTGCTGGTCTCCGAGGAGCTCGGCGTCGGCCTTGGCGCCAGGTTCGCCGGCCTGGACGGGCCGGACCCGGGCAGTGGCTTCGCGTCCGGGCCGCCGGACGCGCTGGTCCGGTTCGGCAACCACGAGTTCCCGCTGTGGCACGTGGAGTCCCCAGGCCGCGCGGCATTCGCCGGCGAGATGATGGGCAACTGGCTCTGGCTGATCCTCTGGCCGGACACCGCGGGCATGCTGCTGATGGACCCGCTGGAACTGCGCGACCTCCGCGACCCCGGCCAGGACCTTGACCTGCCGTTCGGTGCGCCGTCGCCGCGCCTGCCCTAGCCTTGCGAGGCATGCGCGCGGACATGCACAGCCACAGCACGGCCTCGGACGGCACCAGCTCGCCCGCGGAGGTCATGCGGCGGGCCAGCGCAGCCGGGCTCGACGCGATCGCGCTGACCGACCATGACACGGTGGCGGGGCACCGCGCCGCGGCGGAGGCGCTGCCGCCGGGGCTGACGCTGGTGCCGGGCATGGAGCTGTCCTGCCGCCTGGACGGCCACAGCGTGCACCTGCTCGGTTACCTGTTCGACCGTGCCGACGCGGAACTGGCCGCCGAGAGCGCCAGGATCAGGGAAAGCCGGCTGCGCCGGGCGAGGGCGATGGTCGACCGGCTGGCCGAGCTCGGTGCCCCGGTCACCTGGGAGCGGGTCAGTGCGCTGGCCGGGGACGGCGTGGTCGGCCGGCCGCACATCGCGCGGGCGATGGTCGATGCCGGGGTGATCTCGTCGCCGGACGAGGCGTTCGGGCCAGACTGGATCGGCGCCGGCGGGCGGGCCCACGTCACCAGGTACGCACTCGACCCGGCGCGCGCGATCGGGCTGATCAGCGCGGCCGGAGGGGTTACCGTGCTGGCGCATCCGCGCGCCGGGACGCGGAGCTGGATGATGCCGGACGACGCGATCGCCGACCTGGCCGCGGCCGGCCTGCACGGGATCGAGGTGTGGCATCCGGACCAGGGCCAGGAGCAGCGGGCACTCCTGACCGCGCTGGCCGCGGAGCTCGGCCTGGTCGCCAGCGGCGGGAGCGACGATCACGGAGCGCTGACCGGTTACCGGATCGGCTGCGAGACGATCGCGCCCGAGGAGTACCAGCGGCTACTGTCACAGGCCACGGGCACGGCCCCGGTGCGGGGGCGGTGAGCTCGTTCCGCCGTGCCGGCGCAGACGTCGGGGCGCCACGGCGGCGGGCTCGCTATTGTCGCTGTGACCGAGAGGAAGGCAGGTCGCCATGGAGGCGCGGATCGAGCGGGCTGGAACCACCGTCAACACCTGGATCGTCGGGGACGACCAGGAAGTCATCGTCATCGACGCTGGCGACGACGCCGCCGCGGTGCTGTCCGCCGTGGGCGACCGTGAGGTGCTCGCGGTCATCTGCACGCACGGGCACGCGGCCCACACCGCGGCCGCCATCGAGGTGGCGGCCCGGGACGAGGCACCCGTGGCGCTGCACCACGCGGACCACGTGTACTGGCGGGAGGCGCATCCAAAGGAAAACCCGGAGATCGACATGGAGGACGGCGGCATCTTCGAGGTTGCTGACGTCTCGCTGGAGGTGCTGCACTCGCCGGGGCACAGCCCGGGCTCGGTCTGCGTCTACAGCGACGACCTCGGCGCGCTGTTCGCCGGCGACGTTCTGTCCGCGACCGGCCCGGTCCCTCACGAGAAGGAGTTTCCCGACTTCGCCAGGCAGCTCAGCTCGATCGGCGCGCACGTGCTGACGCTGCCGGGGGAGACCCGGATCCTGCCGGGGCACGGCGATGAGTTCACGGTCGCGCAGGCCGAGAAGCGCTTTGATTCCTGGGTGACCGCGGGGCCCAGCTCGCTGGCCGGCGACGCGGGCGAGGTCTAGCCGGGAGAACCGCTCGCCGGCGCGTACGGCCAGGCGGCCGGCGTGGACGGGGCGGCCGGCGTGGACGGGGCGGCCCGGGGAACCACGGATGCCCGGTAATGTCGGCGGGCCATGCCAGTATGTGATGCGTGCAGCAGCTTGGCTTCGAGGGCATGCCGAAGCGGCTGTACGCGTGCACGCCAACCAGGCTGGGCACGTGGCTGGACTGCCCGCGCCGGTACCGGATGACCTACCTGGACCGCCCGGCGCCGGCCAAGGGCCCGCCGTGGGCGCACAACAGCCTCGGTGCCAGCGTGCACAACGCGCTGGCCGGGTGGTGGCGGCTGCCGCGTCACCGGCGGACCGTGGCCGCCGCCGGTGACCTGCTCGATCAAGGCTGGATCGGGGAGGGTTTCGCCGACTCGCTGCAGTCGGCTCGGTATCGCCACTGGGCCAGGGGCCTGGTCGAGGCGTACGTGACCGGACTGGACCCCGCCAGCGAGCCGATCGGCGTCGAGCGCACGGTCGCGACCCGTACCGAGCTGATCGCGGTGTCCGGCCGGATCGACCGGCTGGACGACCGCCGCGGGCCGGATGGCCACGGCGAGCTCGTCGTGGTGGACTACAAGACCGGCCGCCACATGCTCACCGTCGACGACGCGCGGACGTCGCTGCCACTCGCGCTCTACGCGCTCGCGGCCGAGCGGGTGATGCGCCGGTCCTGCCGCCGGGTCGAGCTGCATCATCTGCCGACCGGCCGGGTGCTCGCGTGGGAGCACACCGCCGAGTCGCTGGCCCGGCAGCTGAGCCGGGCCGAGGACATCGCCGCGGAATGCGCGGCAGCGGACGAGCGGTTCCGCGCGGAGAAGGACGCCCTGGAAACGGGCGGCGCGGGTACGGGCGGTGCGGTCACGGACGGTGGGCAGCCGCTCGAGCTGCCGGACGTCTTCCCGCCACGCCCGGGCTCGTGGTGCGGATGGTGCGACTACCGGGCATGCTGCCCGGAGGGCAGCGCGGCGTCCGAGCCGCGCCGGCCATGGGACGCCCTGCGCGCCGAAGCCGCCGGCTCTCCGTCCGGTGGCGCTCAGGCCGAAGCCTCCCCGGCGGATCGCGGAGCGCCCGCCCACGCCGCTGTGCCGGACTGATCACGGCGCGCCGTCCTTTCGCCCGCACGCCGCGGCCGGCCCGTCCCTGTGCGCTGGCTCGCGCGCCGGCGCTCGCCGTCCTCTGCCTGGCGCCAGAAGGCCGTGAGCGCGCTGGCGGTGGTCTCGGGAGCCTCTACGGGGGGCGAGTGCCCGGCACTGGGTATGCAGACCCGGTCGGCGCCAAGACGCGTGGCCATCCGTTCCTGGACGGCGGGGTGCCATGCGTCGTCGTTCTCCCCGTACAGCACCAGGACCGGCGGGCCGCCCAGGTCCGCGAGTTCCGCCGTACGGTCCGGGCAGGTGAGCAGAAAACGGCCCATGGCCATCAGGCCGACCGGGCTGTTGCCCATCATCCGCTCGTGCAGGAAGGCGATCACGTGGTCCGGCACGCCGTTGGCCCGGGCCTCGGGAGCCAGGTGCTCCTGCCATATCTGCGCGACCGTGGCCCGCAGCCCCGGCTCGCTGGCGGAGTCCATCATGGCCAGCATGCCGCTCAGCATCTCCGCACGCTGGCCGGTGATGCGGCCGGGCCCCGAGCCGAGCAGGGTGAGCGAGATGATCCGTGCGGTCTGCGTCAGCACCGTCTCCCTGGCAATCAGCCCGCCGAGGGAGTGGCCGACCAGATGCAGTCCCTGGCCGTCGGCGATGGTCTCGGCGACCGCGGCGATGTCGGCGGCAAGCGCGCCCGGCGCGTAGCCGCCCGAGTCTGACGCGCCCGGGCTTTGATACTGCCCGCGCATGTCGATGGCGACCACCCGCCGGCCCGCCGATGCCAGCGGCTGCAGGACCGGGATGAAGTCTTCCTTGCTGCCGGTGAAGCCCGGAATGAGCAGCGCCGGCCTTCTCTCGCACACGCCCATGGTCGGCACGGCCTCGAGCGCCGCGAAACGGCCGCGGCGGCTCTCGATCGTCACCGGCCGGGCCCGTTCGGGCATCTCGAGTGTCTTGGGTGTGCTCACGGCCTGGCAGCCTAACCCAGCGTTGGTTGCATCCCGGTCGCGTCAGAATCTAGCGCGGGCGTTTTGCAGCCAGATGACGCCCGCGTGTCGGCCCCGTCACCCGGCCGGGCCGGGATCAGCGGGCCCCAGCGCGTCAGGACTCGCTGCCCGATGCCTCGGCGTTGCCGCCGCCGGTGGAT
>JASHQP010000332.1 GCA_030039095.1 Streptosporangiaceae bacterium | reverse complement strand
ACTGGTTGGCTAAAAGCGGCGAATCGGTCATTCCGGTTGCTCTGAAGAGGGCGGCCCGGCAGGTCGGCTAGTGTCGCCGGCCCGCCGCTGTCGTTCTAGCAGCAGCGCCGGCCCATTGCTGTCGTTCCAGGGGTCGTCACCGCCGCGTTGGGGTTGTTCACCGCCGCATTGGGGTTGTTCACCGCCGCGTTGCTGTCGTTCCGGGGGCACCGGGGTTGCTGTCGTTCCGGGGGCACCGGGGCGTTGCTGTCGTTCCAGGGGGAGCGCCGGGCCGTTGCTGTCAGGCTGGCCGACCGGACGCGGCCTCACCGGGCAGCCTTGACCCCGCAGGCAAAGGTATGATACTTAGACCAAAGGACTGTTAAGGGGCGGGCAATGGGTGGCGGGCCTGCTGGAGCGGGCGTGCTGGAGCCGGCCTGCTGGAGCGGGCCTGTTGGGAGGCGGCGTGGCTGCAGCCGGGGGGTCGAGTTCGGGTGCGTGGCCGCCGCATCCGGCGCTCCCGGTGCCAGTGACCGTGACCTGTGCGCCGGCATGCTGGCCGGCTGCGACCTCTACGCGCAGCTGGGTCACGAACTCCACGCGCAGATCGGCTATGAAACGGCCTGGGTCGGCGTCCGGCACAGGTGGGCCGCCCGCTCTGCTCACGACGTGGCGCCCCACGTCAGTCCACGACAGAATGCCCTTACCCGAGAGGGATAGCCCATGACTCAGCAGGTGCGCGTCAACAACGTCACGTTCTCGGTGGAGACGGCGGGGAGCGGGCGGCCGATCGTCCTCATCCACGGCTGGACGATGAGCGGCCGGTTTTTCCAGCGCCAGGTGCCCGAGCTGTCCGAGAGCTTCCGGGTGGTCGTCCCGGACCTGCGCGGGCACGGCGCCTCGGAGAAGGTGCTGCACGGCCACACGGTGCCGCAGTACGCGGCCGATCTGCACGCGATCCTGGCCGAGCTGTCGGTCGAGCGGCCGGTGCTGGTCGGCTGGTCGATGGGCGCGATGGTCGGCTACGAGTACCTCAGCGCCTACGGCAAGGACGCCGTCGCCGGGCTGGTGATCGTCGACCAGCCACCGTCGGACTTCGCCTGGGATGGCTACGAGTTCGGCGTGTTCACGATGAACGACCTGCGCGACACGAACGTGCAGCTGCAGACGGAACAGGCGGAGGTCGTGGCCGAGTTCAGCCAGCTCATGCTCCATGAGCCGGACGCCGAGGCACTGAAGTGGATGACCGCCGAGATCTTGCAGGTCCCGCCCGTGATCGGCAGCACGATCCTGCTCGACCAGACGCTGCGCGACTACCGTGACTTCCTGCCGCAGATCGACGTCCCCACGCTGGTCCTGTTCGGTGAGGACGACAAGCTCACGAGCCCGCGGGCCGGTGCCTACATCGCCGAGCGCGTGCCCGGCAGCAAGCTGCAGACGTTCCCGGCGTCCAGCCACTGCCCGTTCTGGGAGGAGAGCGAGGCCTTCAACGCGGCGGTCGCGGCGTTCGCGGCGGAACTGCCCTGACCTCGAACAGCTGCCCGGCGGGGCCGGTAACCGGAGGAACGGAGCAGGCATGCGGGGTCTGGACGGCCAGGTGGCCATCGTCACCGGGGGCGCGCAGGGAATCGGGTTCGGCATAGCGACCGTCCTGCGGGCCGAAGGAGCGGACGTCCTCATCGCCGACGTGGACGGCGCGGCGGCAACGGCCGCGGCATCGGCCCTGAGCAGCGACGGTGAGCACGCACTGGCGGTCCAGACCGACGTGACCGACCGGGATTCGGTCGAGGGCATGACGGCCGCGGCGGTGCAGCGGTGGGGGCGGATCGACATCCTCGCGGCGAACGCCGGCATCTACCCGGCGATCCCGCTCCGGGACCTCCAGCCCGGCGAGTGGGACCAGGTCATGGCCGTCAACGCCAGGGGAGCGCTGTTCGCGATCCAGGCCTGCCTGCCGCGCATGACCGAACAGGGCTACGGCCGCATCGTGCTGACGTCGTCGATCACCGGTGCGCTGGTCGCCGTGCCAGAGTTCGGGGCCTACGCGGCGTCCAAGGCCGCCATGCTCGGCCTGATGCGATCTGCGGCCCTCGAGGTCATCCGCGACGGCATCACGATCAACGCGGTCATGCCCGGCAACATCCGCACCGAGGGGTTCACCGCGCGGACGGAGCCCGAGCATCAGGTGCGCATGCTGGAGCACATCCCGCTCGGCGTGCTCGGCGAGCCGGAGGACGTGGGCTGGGCGGTCCGGTACCTTGCGTCTCCCGAGGCCCGCTATGTTACGGGTCAGACGCTGATCATCGATGGCGGTCAGGTCCTGCCCGAGTAAGCAGGCCAGCCGGGCCCGCGCGGCAGCGGCGAAAGGGGCGCGTGTCATGGATCTAAGAGCGTTCACCGAACCGCAGCAGGGCGCCACCTTCGCCCAGTTGCTGGCGGTCGCGCAGCGCGCCGAGCAGCTCGGGTACAGCGGCTTCTTCCGGTCCGACCATTACCTGCACATCGGCGGCGAGCCACGGCCAGCGGTGACCGACGCGTGGGTCACGCTCGGCGCGCTGGCCGCGCAGACCAGCACCATCCGCCTCGGCACGCTGATGAGCTCGGCGACGTTCCGGCTTCCCGGGCCGCTCGCGGTGGCGGCCGCGCAGGTCGACGCCATGAGCGGCGGGCGGCTGGAGATCGGGCTCGGCAGCGGCTGGTACGAGCGCGAGCACCGCGCCCTCGGCATCCCGTTCCCCGACGTGAAGGAGCGGTTCGACCGGTTCACCGAGCAACTCGAGATCCTGCACGGCCTGTGGACCACGCCGGAGGGCAGCACCTTCGACTACAACGGCCAGTACTACACGCTGGCGGACTGCCCGGTGATGTTCCGGCCGGTCCAGGAGCCCCATCCGCCGATCCTCATCGGCGGTTACGGCGCGCGGCGCACCCCGGAACTGGCCGCCAGGTTCGCGGCCGAATTCAACGTGCCGGCCGCCACACTGGAGCCGACGGCCCAGCAGTATGCCCGGGTCGACGCGGCGTGCGAGGCGATCGGCAGGGATCCCGCTTCGGTGATCCGGTCGGTGTGGGTGACGGTGTGCATCGGGCGCGACGAGGCAGAGTTCAACTTGCGGGCCGCCAGCATTGGCCGCGATCCCGCGGAAATCCGGGAGCACGGCCTGGCCGGGGTTCCTGCGGAGGCCCGGGCCACCCTCGGCCGGTTCAAGGAGATCGGCGTCAGCCGCGTCTACCTGCAATTCCTAGACGTAGACGACCTAGACCACCTCGACCTCGCGATCGAGGTCCTCGGCGACGGCTAGCTGCCCGCCCCGGCGCTCTTCGCCGCGTGCTCGCCGGCCTGCCGAGTTACCGCAGCCAGGCCGAGCCTGCGAAGCACCGCGTACGCCACGGTCGCGGTGACCAGGCCGGCCAGCGTGGGCCGGTGCACCCCGTCCCGCAGGGCCGCAGGCCAGCCCGCGTCCCGCCTGCGCCACACCCGCACCGCCGTGACGGCGGCCCAGGCGGCCTGCGCGCCCGTCAGCAGCAAGTACGCAACCGCGTGGGCGAGCAGGCCGAGCATCACGGCGCCCCGCTCCATGTCGGAAGCGGGATTCCCGCAGCAGGGGCGAACGGCACCGGGATGCCTCGGGGGCTAGTTCGTCGCTGTTGGCCGCGGGACCGCGATGATCGGGGTGAGGGCTTCCAGGCCGGCGAAGTCGCCGGGGTTGGTGGTGTACAGCGGCAGGCCTTGGGCGATGGCCGTGGCGGCGATCATCAGGTCAGCTACTCGACGCCGGGGCTTACGGCCAGAGGCGATGACCGCGGCGGCGACCCGGCCGTAGACGCGGGCAGCTTCGGCGTCGAACGGGATGGCGTCAAACTCGCTCTCGGCTCGCTGCAGGATCTCCAGTCGGCGAGCGCGCTCGGCGTAGGCTTCCCGGTCGTCGCGGACGACCTCGTGTGGCCCGGCGGATAGCTCGGCGAGAGTGATCGCGCTTATCGCCATCTCATCCGGCAGATGGGACGGGTCTATCCAGCGGCGCAGGATCAGGATGTTCGTGTCCAGCATCCCCCGGAGCTGGCGGTCATCGCTCATACGCGCTGCGGCTGTCCTGGTCAGCGGTTGCGTCCTGATCGGCCCGGAATGCCCCTAGATCAATGGCCGGACTGTTACGCGACATCGCGCCGAACTCCTGCCGGGTGACAAACCGGCGCCGCTGCCGGAGCGGGATCAGCTCCCCGATCCGGTGGCCGTCCCTAGTAACGGTGAATGACTCCCCGCGCTCGACGGCGTCCATGATCTCCCGTGATCTGTTCCGCAGGTCGCGCTGAGTGATCTCTTGCTGCGAACTCACATGATCATCATAGCACCGGGTGCTACAGGGTGCTACCTGCCTGCGGTCTAGCCTTGGCCTACTTCGGCGGCGCAGCGGTAGCCGCTGCGCAGGGCTCCCTCGATGTAGCCCTGGTAGTTCAGGGACGTTTGCTCGCCGGCGAAATGGAGGTTGCCCTCTCTCCTGCCCAGGATGCCGTTGAACGCCGTGTACTGGCCGACCGCGAGCCGCCCGGGACCGTGTTGAACTCATAGACCTCGGGCCTGATGCCGCGGGAGGCCCAGAGCCGGTAAGCGCAGCCGAGCCCGGCGATGCCCGAGCCGACGATGACGACGCGCGGCGTGGAGGCGTCGCTGCCGGCGGGCGCCACCAGGCGGGACGTCCGGGCAGCGCCGGCCGCCCCGGCCAGGACGCTGGCACCGGCGGCGCCGAGAAACGCCCGCCGGGTCACCTGCCCGACGAGCAGTTCCGCGGCCTCATCCACGCCGCATCCGGTCCGCCGGGCAAGGCGGGAGGCAGCTTGCGCGCGGCGGATAGCCGCACCTGCGCCGGAAGGCCCCCACGTTCGCACCAATGCCCCCCTTTGGGCCGCCCCGTGCCTGCGCAAACGCTAACCCGCAGGCACCCGGCCGACAAGACCCGCCGTTCCCCGCCGGCCGCTACGGCAAAGTGCCCCGGGTCGGTGCCAGATAGCGGTCCACCAGGGCGTCGGTGAACTCGGGCGGGACACCCTCTCCGGTGATCAGCACCCGGTAGTAGATGGGCCCGACCAGCTGGTCGATCGCGAGGTCGATGTCCTCGGTCTGGCTCAGCTGGCCGCGGCGGCGCGCGCGCAGGAACGGCTCGCGGTCGCGCTCACGCTGCGGAGCGACGAACTCGGCCTGGAACTGGGCCGCGACCGCCGGGTCGTGCTGCGCCTGCCCGGCGAGGGCGCGGCAGACGGCGCCCGCGTCGGTGGCGGTCAGGAACGTGGCGATCTGGCGGAGGTGGTCGCGGAGGTCGCTGCCGAGGTCGCCGTGGCCGGGCGGGGTGAAGTGCTCGGCCGCGTCGGCGAGCATCGCGTCGAACAGGATGGCGGTCTTCGAGGTCCACCAGCGGTAGATGGTCTGCTTGGCGACCCCGGCCCTGGCCGCGATGCCCTCGATCGTCACGCCCGCGAAGCCGCGCTCGACCAGCAGGTCGTCGGCGGCCTCGAGCACGGCAACCCGGGCCGCCTCGCTGCGGCCGTGCCTGTTGCCGTGGTGGCGCGTCGCGATGTCCATGCCGGCAGGATACTGGCGCCCAGGCCTTGTCTAGACGCGACGTTGCGTCTAGGATGTCGCTCATGACGAACTCTCTCGTATCTCCGCGCCTCGAGGCCGTGCTCGGCCGGCTGTTCGCCGCCACCGCCGCCCAGCAGGACGACCAGATGCCCGCACCACCGCCCGGGCTGGCGTCGTGGGCGGACGCGTCGGCCGCCGAGCTCGCCGACGCGCTCCAGGACGCTTACATTCCCATCTCTGCCGAGGCCGGCACGCTGCTCTACGCGCTGATCCGGGCCAGCCGCCCGGAGACCGTGGTGGAGTTCGGCACGTCGTTCGGGATCTCCACGATCTATCTTGCCGCCGCTGTCACCGACAACGGCACCGGCCACGTCCTGACCACTGAACTGAGCGGCAAGAAGGTGGCCGCGGCCGGGGCGAACCTGCGGGAGGCGGGCGTCGGCGCGGCGGTGACGATCCTGGAGGGCGACGCGCTGCAGACCCTCGCCGATGTGCCCGGCCCGGTCGGGCTCGCGCTGCTGGACGGGTGGAAAGACCTGTGCCTGCCGGTCCTGCGCCTGCTGGAGCCGAAGCTCGCGCCCGGCGCGCTGGTGGCCGGCGACGACAGCAACTTCCCCGGCATGGCCGACTACCTGGCTTACGTCCGCGATCCGGCCAACGGATACGTCACCGTCGCGTTCCCGGTGGAAGACGGCATGGAGATCAGCTGCTGGACCGGGCGCTAGCCAGCGGCGAGCTTGTCCAGCGCGGTGAGGATCCGCTTCTCCGAGACCGGGCCAGACACGCCGAGCACCTGCGCGAAGAGGCTGACCCGTAGTTCCTCGATCATCTGTCTCAACGCCAGGACGTCGGCACCGGACCGGCGCCAGGCCGGGAGTTCCGCGACGGCCTGCCGGTATGCGCCGGTCACCCGTTGCACGATGGCCATCCGGCCGGCGTCGCGGGCGGGATTCTCGGCCACCGTGTCCAGCCGGCGGCTGATCGCACGCAGGTAGCGGACCAGGTCGGGCAGCCGCCGCAGCCCGGTCTGGCTGACGAAGCCGGGGTGGATCAGCCCGGCGAACTGGGCGCGAGCGTCGTCGAACGCCGCGGCCAGCGGCGGGCTGGGGGTTGCGCGCAGCCGCCGCTCGGCCTCGTGCGCGGCCTCGAGCACCTGCCCGGTCGCGTCCACGCAGCGGGCCGTCGCCAGCGGCAGCGCCG
>JASHQP010000331.1 GCA_030039095.1 Streptosporangiaceae bacterium | reverse complement strand
CCGCGGCTCCCGGCGGCGGCTTCCTCGTCGAGGCCAGGCTGCCCGCCAAGGCGGACGCGGCGGCATGATCGCGCCGTCACCGGTTATCAGGATCGTCGTCGCCGACGACCATCAGGTCGTGCGCACCGGTTTCGCGACGCTGCTCGACACCCAGCCCGATTTCGAGGTCGTCGGCACAGCGGTAGATGGCGGCGAGGCGGTCAGGATCTGCCGCGAGCTGTGTCCCGACGTCGTGCTGATGGACGTGCGGATGCCGGGCACCGACGGCATCGAGGCCACCCGGCAGCTGGCCGGGCCCGGGGAGGGCGGACCGCGCATCCTCATCCTCACCACGTTCGACCTGGATGACTACGTCTACGACGCGCTGTGCGCCGGTGCCAGCGGTTTCCTGCTCAAAGACATCACAGCGGAGCGGCTGTTCGAGGCCGTGCGCGTGATCGCGGCAGGCGACGCGCTGCTGGCCCCGGCCGTCACCCGTCGGCTGATCAGCGAGTTCTCCCGCATCCGGCCACAGCAGGCCGCGCCGACCACGGCCATGGCCGCGCTGCACGAGCTCACGCCGCGCGAGACCGAGGTGCTCCGGCTGATCGCCGAGGGCCTGTCCAACCCGGAGATAGCGACCCGGCTCGTGGTGACCGAGGAAACCGTCAAGACCCACGTCAGCCGCGTGCTCGGCAAGCTGGGCCTGCGCGACAGGACGCAGGCGGTCGTGACCGCCTACGAGTCGGGGCTGGTCGTCCCCCGATCGCGGGAGCCGGGTTAGAGCGTGTCTCGCAGATCTTGACATGCCGTAGTGTCGCCGGCCCGTAGCCGTCGCTCTAGCAGCAGCAACGGGCCGGCGACCCTACTGCGCCCCGCCGGGCCCGGCGGCAGGATGCCCGGAATAACTGATATGCCGGTTTTTCATGGGCCGGCTTCACCGATTCTGGTCAGCAAGCGAGTTCCGGCTTGACGCAGACGGCCTTTTGGCACGCCCGTATTTACCTCGACGGAGCCACGTGCCGGCCAGCGACCCTCCGATGATCTACGGCCTAGCCGGCGAGGGGCTTCGCCAGGATGGCGAAGCTCAGATCGGGCCGCTTCGGCAGCCCGAACCGCTCGTTGCCGTAGGGAAACGGGATCGTCGCGCCGGTCCGCCGGTAGCCGCGGCGCTCATACCAGGCGATCAGGTCCGGGCGCTGGGCCAGGACGCTCATGACCATGGTGCCCGCGCCCCACTCGCCGCGGGCAAGGCGCTCGGCCTCGGCCAGGATCCGCCTGCCCCAGCCCTGTCCCTGGCCGCCGGGCCGGACAGCGAACGTGCCGAAGTACGCCTCAGTCCCCGCGCGCCGTTCAAGCTGGCAGCAGCCCACGAGCTCGCCACCGGCCTCCGCCAGCAGCATGAGGCTGTCCGGCCCGGCGATCACCGCGGATATCGCCTCGGCGTCCGTGCGCCGGCCGTCGATTAGATCTGCCTCGGTGGTCCAGCCCTCCCGGCTCGATTCCCCGCGGTACGCGGACTCGACGAGAACGACGACGGCGGGGACGTCGCCCGAGCGCGCGAACCGGAACAGCAGCATCCCCTCCCCGTCGCCACCGGGAATGTCAGGGACGCCGAGCACGAGGCCAGGCTACCGGCGGCGTGAGGATCAGCCCGGGACCGTCATCGTCGCACCCTGACCATCCAGCACCTCGGCCGTGTCGTCGTCGAACCAGACGCCGCCCTCGGCCAGGTACCGGAAGTGCAGCGTGGCGCCCGCGGGCAGGGTCACCACGGCGCTCCGGGCGCCGTTGGCACGCTTGCGCAGCGGGTGGGCGTACGGATTCCAGTCGTTGAAATCGCCGACGACGGACACAGCCCCGGCGGGCTCCGCCGCCGGCAGCACGAACGTCACTCGAACGGTGCCGCCGCTCGTCGGCTTGGCCACCTTGATCAACGGACTGCTCCCTCCCGGCGTCTTGCCGCGGTCACACCGCGTACCAGGATTCAGCACGGATGTGTGGCCGCCGTGTCCGGCGTGCTACACCCGGGTGAACGAGTCCGGGCTCAAAGCGTGATCCGCGCGCAGGGGCGCGGGGTCAGCCGGCCTGCATGTACAGCAGATGCTGCTCTGGATGCCAGATCGGTCCCTCGGTGAAGCTGAACCCCGTCGCCAGCCGCTCGAGGGTGCCGAGTTCCGCGAGATCAGCCACCTCGGGCACGATCTCCTCCTTCGGTGACTGCCGGGCTACCTGAACCGGCGGGCGCTGGGGTAGATCTGGCCGCCGTCGACCGCGATGTTCGCGCCGGTGACCCAGGACGCGCGCGGGGACAGCAGGAACGTGACGACGTCGGCGACCTCGTCCAGGCGGCCGAGCCGGCCGAACGGGAACTGGGTGTTCTCGAACGTGGCGAAGTCTGCGGGGTTTTCCTTGGAGAAGGTGTCCCAGCCACCGCCGGGGAACAGGATCGAGCCGGGGCTGACGGCGTTCACCCGGATGTTCTCGGGCCCCAGCTCCTGCGCGGCCGCCGCGGCGAAGTGGATCTCCGCGGCCTTGGCGGCGGCGTAAGCGGTGCGCGGCGCCGGGCGCATGCCGGTGACCGAGGAGATGATCACGGCCGAGCCGCCGCCGGCGGTGCGCAGGTGCGGCAGGCCGGCCCAGATCAGCTCGGCGGCGTGGCCCGCGTTGAACGCGAGCGTGGCGGTAAACTCGCCGGGGCCCGAGTTCGTGACGTTGCCGCCCCCGACCGTGCCGCCCGCGTTGGCCACCAGGAAGTCAAGGCCGCCGAACGCTGCCGCGACCTCGTCGACCGCCTGCTGCAGCGCCGATGGTTCCATG
>JASHQP010000001.1 GCA_030039095.1 Streptosporangiaceae bacterium | reverse complement strand
CGGCGGCGAGCGCGACGGTGGACGCGGTGTCGACGCGCCCGGTCTCGTCCAGCAGCGTGACCAGCGCCACGCCGACCCCGGTAAACACGTCCATCAAAGGCAACTCCGCCCGGCAACCGTCCGGCAGCCGCGCGCGCGAGCTGCTGTCCCAATTTTAGTCGACAATCAGCAATCTGAGCTACCGCTGGGGCGGGCCCGGGTGAAGGCTACGCGCTGAATCCGGGGCGCTGGAACCGGGTGGTTATGAAGTGACCTTCGCGGAGTCGAGCCCGGAGATCTCGAAGGTGCGGATCGGCCGGGAGAACCCGCGCAGCGACAGCTCGCCGACCAGACGGCTCACCACGCCGTGCCGGCATTGCCGCCGCCATCCTCGCGCACGGGGAAACCCTCCAGGTAGTGTGCGCGCAGTTCGGCGCGCAGCCGCGCCAGGTCGCCGTCGGCGGCCGCCTCGACGAGGCCGACGTGCCGCCCGACCGTGTCGTCCATCGTGATGCCCTGGCGCTCGAGTTCGGCCCGCATCAGCGCGCCCATCTGGCTGTTCAGGATCGACCAGAGGTCCTTCAGCCGGCGCCGGCCGGAGACGTCGATGAGCACCTCGTGGAACTGGGTGTCGCTGTCCACCAGCGCGTCCATGTCGCCGAGCCGCGCGGCGACGGACATGTGCTCGAGCGCGAGACGGAGGGACTTCGCGAGGTCCCTGGGCCGGGGGCCGAACCCGCCTTCCAGGCTGGCGTCCTCGAGCACGTACCGGGCATAGCAGACATCTTCCGCGTCCTCGGTCGACATCCGCGTCACGACGCTGTAGCGGCGCGGGACGATCGCGATCAGGCCCTCGGCGTGCAGGCTGCGCATCGCGTCCCGGATCGTTCCCCTGCTGACCCCGAACTCCGCGGCGAGGTTGGCCTCGACCAGCCGCGAGTCGGCCGGGAGCTCGTTGTTCAGGATGCGGCGGCGCAGGGCGCGGGTTACCGCCTCCGGAAGTGAGACATGCTCGAGAATGGGTCCGTACCTTCCTGCGCTCTGTCGACCGTCACTGTAGTTGCACCTCCGCCGCAGTCAACCGCCGGATCACGGCCTCGGTCAGGCCCGCGTGCGCGGCCCCGTCCGGCCGGGCCCGCAGGACCGCCTCCGGGCCGGTCAGGATCGGCGTGATGCCGGGCCCGTGGCCCGGCAGGGGGCTCGCGCCGTGCACCACCACGCCCACGGTCAGCCAGCCCCGCCGGTATCCCATGTTGTAGCGCACGTCCAGGCTGGACACCGCCACCAGGTCGCCGAGCAGCAGATTCTCCGCGCCCGGCCCGCCGCTCGCGTCTTCGGGCCGGAACGGGACGCGCGGTTGCAGGTCCAGGTCCCAGCTGACGGATGGTCGGCCGATTCCGTTGCCGGCCAGCTTGCTCGGCACGGTTGCCCGCACTCCTGCGGTCACCGTGCCGCCGGAGTCGGCGACCGTGATCGGCAGCGCGTCGAGGGCGGCGGGGTCCAGGTTCAGCACCGCGACCTCGTCCGGGAAGCCGGGCGGCCGCCAGCCCTGGCCGCAGGCCCGCACCATTACCTGGTCCGACGGCCGCATCCTGGCCAGGTCTTCGGGCGCGAGCCAGGCGATGACACGCCCCTGCTCGCCGCGCTGGCCCAGCACGGCTCCGCGGGCTCCGGCCGCGTGACCGGTCCTGACCACGATCTGGTTGCCGATGCAGGAGTAGGCCGTCAGGGCGTGCCGCGCGGCCTGGTCGGGATGCACGAGGCACGCGCCGGGCGCGGCATGGTCGGCGTCCCACGCGAACACGGACTCGCCGAGCCGGGGCCCGAGCACGATGCCGCCGTCGCCGGCCGGCACGTAGCTGCGGCCGTCGCGGTCGACCCGGTACGGCGTGCCGCCGAGTTCCGGGTGCTCCACCACGCCGAGCAGGTTCACGGCGACCGGGGCCAGCGTGGTCGGCCCGGTCGGCCCGGTGCCCGCGCTCATCGGCTCCACTCCTGCCCCTGGTGCAGCCAGTTGGCGAGGTTCGCGCCGGGGTCGATGACCACACCGAACGCGTCGGCGGGCCCGCTGAGCAGGCTGCTGGGCCCCGGGCCGTGACCGAACAGCATGCACTGGCCGGTCGAGATCACGCCGATCGTCAGGTAGCCGGGCCGGTACCCGCGGCCGAACCGGTGGTCCGCGTCCTGCAGCGCGACGATGTCCCCGATCCGCAGGCCCTCGAGGCCCAGCGACAGGTCCTCGCCGAGCCCGGCGTACGCGCCCATGAGGTCTGTGTTGGCGTACTCCGACACCATCCCGGAGCCAGCGCCGACCGCCTCGGCCGGGACCGTGGCCGCCACGTGCACCTCGAGCCGGCCATCGGGCCTGGTGCCCCCCGGCAGGTCGGCGAGCAGGCCAGGCGAGCAGTTCTTGACCGTGACCGCCGGGTGCTCGGCCAGCGCGAGCCCCTGGCCGGTGGCCGTGACCGTCACCTGGTCGCCGGTGGTGATGCCGGCCATCTCGGCGCCGGCGAAGTCGACGAGCACGTACGCGTGCTGGCCGATGACGTGCCCCACCGCCCCGGCCGCGGGCCCCGACTCGACCCGGACCTGGTTGCCGACGCAGGTCAGGAACTGCAGGGCCATGTTCGCGTCCGGGTCGCGGTGGCGGACCGAGGCGCCGGGCTCCAGGTGGTCGGAGGCGTAGCCGGTGGCCGGATCTCCGCAGTGCACGCCGAGCGTGACGCCGCCCATGCCGGGCAGCGAGAACGGCTGCCCGTCGGGCCCGACCCGGAAGCCGTGCCGGTCGGCGAGGGCCGGCCAGACCTCCCCGGTCAGCACCTGGCTGACCAGCCGCGCGGCGTTCGAGCTGACCTTCACCGGGGCGCAGCCTCGGTGGCGGCGGCCGGGGTGGCGCCGCTGAGCGGGAACTTCACCCAGGCCCGGGAGCGGAACGACTGCTCGTAGGCGTTGATCGTCTCCTGCACCAGCGCGCCCTGGGCGAAGTCGCCCTGGGCGGTCCTGCTGGTGTCGAGGATCTCGTCGATGAAGTCGCTCACCAGGTTCGAGTAGAAGAGGTACTCCCAGGGCTCACCGGAGTTCCCGCCCGGAGGGAAGTAGCCGGCCGGGATCTCGGCGTCGGTGAACTCGACGGCGCTGCGAGTCGCGGTCTTGATGGTCTGGCAGCACCCGAACTCGTCGACCAGGCGGACGATGACCGCGCCCTCGCTGCCGTAGATGCGGGCCTCGATGCCGGGGTAGTTCCCGACCGTCACGTACGAGGACTGGATCGAGGCGAGCGCGCCGGAGCCGAACTCGGCGATCCACATGTCCCCGTCGTCGATGTTGGCCCGCGTCATCTTGCCGGTGTCGCGGATGATGCGCTCGGGCACGAAGTTGCGCATAGCGCCGACGACGGCGGTCAGCGGCGAGCCGAGCCACCAGTGCATGATGTCGATGATCGGGGCCCCGTAGCCCTCGATCGAGGAGACCGCCACCTGCGCCGGGTCGGCGTCCGGATCGAACTGCCGCAGCGGCGTCGCCGGGTCGATCCACTGGCTGTTCTGCTCGAAGCCGTTGAAGATGTACGGCTCGCCGACGAACCCGGAGTCGATCAGGTGCTTCGCGTACTGGACGGCGGGTGCGTACCGGAACGTGAACCCGAGCTTGGTGCGCAGCCCGCTGGCGGCCGCGAGGCCGGCGGCGGCCCTGGTCTGCCGGTAGTCGTTGTGCACGGGCTTCTCGCACAGGACGTGCTTGCCGGCGGACAGGGCGTCCCAGGAGATCTGGAAGTGCGGCTGGTTCCCGGTCACCACGTCGACGACGTCGATGCCGGGGTCGCCCAGCAGGTCCCGGTAGTCGGTGGTGACCCGCGTCACGCCGAAGCCGCCGGCCACGTCGGCCAGCACGGTCTCGTTGACGTCCGCCAGCGCGACCACCTCGGCGCGGGGGTCACGCTGCCAGCCGGGAATGTGAGCCATCTGCGCCCAGCGCCCGGCACCGACCACCGCGACCCGTACCCGGTCCGCTGTCATGACGCCCTGCCCTTCTGCCGGCTCGAGCCCCGTCCGTCCTGCCCTCCTGCCGGCTACGAGCCCCGTCCGTCCTGCCCTCCTGGCGGCTCGAGCCTCGTCCATCCTCACTTCAGCTGATTGTCGATAGTCAACGACAATCGGCGCCTGCCGCTCTGCTCTGCCGGCGATAGCCTGCGGTCGCGGGCGTATTGACGGGGATCGGCGGGTGTCTCACTATGGTAACCGTTGTCGACAATCGACGACAAGAGGCGGCGTTGGCCTGCGCCCACGGCAGGCGCCGGGAAGGCGGTCTGATGGCGGCGAAGCGGCTCGGCATCGGCGTCGTCGGGGCCGGCCGGTGGGCCAACTGGGCCCACCTTCCCGGCTGGGCCCGGGACGAGCGGTGCCAGATCGTCGGCGTCTGCGACACCGACCCGGAGCGCGCGGGGAAAGCGGCCGACCGTTACGGCGCCGTGGCCACCCAGGATTACCGGGATCTGCTGAACCGTGACGACATCGACATCATCGACGTCGTCACGCGCGACAGCAGCCACTTCGAGATCAACATGGCGGCCGTCGAGGCCGGCAAGCACGTGCTCAGCGAGAAGCCGGTGGCACACGACCACCGCGACGTGCGGCGGGCCGCCGAACTGGCCCGGTCCCGGGGCCTGAAGACCAAGGTCGGCCTCACGTTCCGGTACAGCCCGGCGGTCCGGTACATGAAGGACCTGATCGCGCGCGGCGACCTGGGCACGCCCTACATCTACAACGCGTACGAGCAGAACTCGCAGTGGCTCAGCCCGCAGACGCCGCTGCGCAACGCCACCCGGGTCAACGACGGCCCGATCATGGTGGCTTCCCTTGAGGGATACGGCGCCCCGGTCATCGACATCGGCCACTGGTTCATGGACTCCGACCTCACGGCCGTCGTCGGCATGCTCCGCAACTTCGTCCCCGAGCGCATGATCGCCGACACCGGGACGATGGCGCGCACCAACATCGACGACGGCGATATCTTTCTGGGAGAGTTCGCCAGCGGCGCGATCTGCTCGGTGCAGAGCAGTTTTGTGACCGTCGGCAACTACCCAGGTATCGAGGTCCGCGTCTACGGCAGCGAGGGCGCGGCCATCGCCCGGCTGATCGAGGAGTTCGGCATCTGCGAGACATTCAGGATGGCTAAGCCCGACGACGTGGAGTTCCGCGAGGTCGAGGTGCCGGCCAGCTACTACCCGCCGGGCGGCAGCCCGCGGGAGTCGTGGCGCACTCTGTATTACGCGAACCTCACCGCGAATTTCGCCAGCGAGGTCCTCGGCGAGATCGAGGGGAACGAGGGAAACTTCGACGACGGCCTGTGGGTCCAGGAGGTCATCAACGCGGTCGAGATCTCCCACCACGAGCGCCGCTGGGTGACCCTGCCACTCGGCGCCCCGGCTTCCGGGGACGGCGGATGAACGCCGCTGCCGGGGTGCGCTGGGGAATCATCGGCACCGCCAACATCGCGCGCGGCCAGTTCCTGCCCGGCCTGCGCAGCGCGGGCGGCGTCGCGGCCGCCGTCGCCGGGCGGGAAACCGCCAGAACGGAGCAGTGGGCCAGCGACAACGGCGTCGAGCGCGCTGTCACCGGGTACCAGCGCCTGATCGACGATCCGGACGTCGACGCGCTCTACATCGCGCTGCCGAATTCGCTGCACGCCGAGTGGACACTCCGCGCCCTCGAAGCGGGCAAGCCCGTGATGTGCGAGAAGCCGCTGTGCGGCAGGCTGCCCGACACCGAGCGCGTGCTCGCCGCCGCCCGGCAGACTCAGGCGCTGCTGTGGGAGGCCTTCGTGTTCCCGTTCCATCCGCAAATGGCTGCCATCGAGAAACTCGTGGCCGACGGGGCCATCGGTGAACTGGTGGAAATCAAGTCCAATTTTCACTTCATGGTCACAAATCCGGCCAACATCCGCCTTTCCCGGGAGCTCGAGGGCGGCGCCCTCAACGACGTCGGCTGCTATCCGATCCGGCTGGCCCAGCTGATGTTCGGCCCTGATCATGAAAACGCCTGGGCCCGCGCGGTCATCGGCGGCGACGGTGTCGACGTGGACACCTGGGGTGTTCTCGGCTATTCCCACGGCCGCAGGCTTGTGCTGTCGGCCGGGATGCAGCGCAGTTACGACACGTTCTCCACCCTGGAGGGAACCGGCGGCCAGATCCGGGTCACCAACCCGTTCCATCCCGGATCAGCGGATACCTACGTGGTGGCCGCCGCCGGCGCGGATCCGCGCACGGTGAGCGCCGGGGCCGGCGAGCCGTCGTTCACCGCGGCCATCCGGCACATCAACGGCGTGATCAGGGGCGAGGAGGAACCACGCATGCTCGCCCTGGAGACCTCGCTGGCCACGGCCAGGGGCCTGAACGACCTGGCGGAGTCCTTCTCCCGGGCGTAGCGGCCCGAATGGCATGCCCTTTGGCGCACAATGCCCGATGTTTGGCTCGAGGCCATTCTTGGAAAGTCACCTAGCGGTCAGATTTCAGGCGCCGGCGCCATAACCGCTTAGCCCAGTCTGGCCGGGTAGGACTTAGCCATACGCCATTTGAGCATTGCCATGATCATTGGCTGCCACCGGGGGAATCAGCGTGCTTCCGGCGGCCACTGACATGGCGGCAACGGGGAGACAATGTTGAGAACGACGCCCGCCGCGCCGCCAGGCACGGCGGCGAAAGTGCCGCCGCAGTCCGGGGCGCCGGCGGCGCCCGCCCGGGGACGGCACCGGCACCAGAATCACCGGGAACATGGCCGGGTCAAGACCGGCGTGGTCGTGGCCCTTTCCTGCGGGGTGCTGGCGGCCGGCACGATGTTCGCCGTGCACCTCGGCCTGGCGGCAGGCCACCTGAATGGCCCGGGGAGCTCGGGCCACGCCGCCGGGTTCGCCGGCGCGGCGAGCCGGGGCGACGGGACGCTGCATACGCTGCAGGTGCTGTCGGTATCGCCCGACAACAGCGCCGACCCGCTGACGCCCGCCAACCCCGTGCGGATCGTCTTCTCGGCCCCGGTGACCACGAGGTCCCCGCTGCCGACGTTCACCCCGGCCATCGCGGGCAGCTGGCAATCCGTGGGGAACAACACGATCGTCTTCACTCCGTCGGCCGCGGTTGCCCCGACGACCGAGGAGACGCTGCTGATCCCCGGCGGCCGGTCCGGCGAGCGCTCGGTCACCGGCCTCACGCTCTCCGCCTCGGTGAGCGCGGTATTCCAGGCCGGCGGCTGGTCCGCGCTGCGGCTCGAGCAGCTTCTCGCCCAGCTCGGCTACCTGCCGATGACGTGGAACCCGCAGGGCAGCTCGCAGCCCGGCGGCACGGTGGCGACGAGCTACCTGCCGGGTCGCACGGTGACGGCCGTCCCGGCCGGCGGCGTGCTCAGCTGGCAGAGCGGGTACCCGGCCGCGCTGACCAGCCAGTGGCAGCCCGGAAGGCCCGGCACCATCCTCACCGGCGCGCTCATGGCCTTCGAGGCCAATCACGGGCTGCCGATGACCGGTGACGTGAGCTCGGGCCTGTGGCAGGCGCTGCTCACCGCCGTGGAACAGGGCCAGAGCAACCCGAACGGCTACTCGTTCGCCCTGGTGGACAAAACGGCCGTCCCGGAGACCATCACGATCTGGCACAACGGCAAGGTCGTGGTGCACGGCGTGGCCAACACCGGCGCGCCGGCGACGCCCACCCCGAACGGCACGTGGCCCGTGTACCTGCGCCGCCCGGCCCAGGTCATGCGCGGGCTCTACCCGGACGGCAAGCCGTACGCCGACCCGGTCCAGTACGTCTCGTTCTTCAACGGCAACTACGCGGTGCACAGCATGAAGCGCGCCTCGTACGGCACGGCCCAGAGCCTGGGCTGCGTCGAGCTCCCGCTCAGCGAGGCGAAGCAGGCGTACCCGTACCTCACCTACGGCTCCCTGGTCACCGTGACCGGAGGCCCGCAGGTGCAGCAGAGCTAAATCAGCTGCGATCGGGCCCGAACTCCTACTCGACGGGCCTGAACGGACACAACCATCCATTTGCCCTGCGGCAACGGCCAGACGAGCGCTAGAGTATTCCCAGGAACACGCCATGCCAAACCTTTGGTCTGTGTACAGCGGCCATTTTTGCCTGTACCATGCCACGCACAGGCTCGCTTTAGCGGGCCCCTTCCTTTGGCATTCGGGAGTGGTCTCTTGTGCGTGCGTTTTTTGCATTGAGCAGGGCGGCGTACTACCGCTCGCGGGAAGTTACGTCAGCTGATGTCAGTGGCGCCTCTTGGCGCAAGAGCGACTTTAGCCAGCTTAACGGCAGTTGCGTCGAGATAGGCCGGTTGCTGCCCGATCGGATCGGTATCCGCGATACCAAGGATGACGGCACCGGGCCGGTCCTCATCTTCACGACGGCGGAGTGGGACGCCTTCATAGCCGGGGCTAAAGAGGGTCAGTTCGACAATCTATAGTGCCTGCGCTACTGCCAGGCCTCGCGCGAGACTCTCATCAGCATGTCGCGCGAGGCCTGCGCGCTGAGAGAAGCCTCACGCAGCACGTTGAAGACGACTTGATACGCATATACATCCTGTTCAGTTTCGATGAAGGTGGTCCCCTGCAAGTACTCCAAAGCGACTGTGTCAGGGACAGACACCCCATGAATGGTCGGGAACCTGAAATATACGAAGGCACCCGTGCCGGAAGCCTGGCTTGCACCTAGCAGAAGTATTCGCAGCTCGATATTCGGATGATCGGACATCTCAGCGAGATGAGCTAGCTGCTCACGCATTACCGGTGCGGCAGCAAATCCTCTGAGCAGGACGGACTCATCGATCACGAACGACGCGTCGAGTGGCGGGGTTTTGGAAAGGATGCTCTGGCGGAGCAGCCTCGTTTCGACACGACGTTCCATCTCGGCCGGGGGCCTTCCGAATTCTGCAGGCCAAAGCTGCAGCATGCCTCGCGTGTAGTTCTCAACCTGGAGCAGTCCCGGAACTACCTGCGGCTCCCAGCTCCACATTGCCTCGGCTTCCTGCTCCGCCTCTAGGACCCGGGCATGCCCTTTGGGCAGTTCTCCCTCGAACTCCTCGAGCAGGTCGGCTTGGCGCGACTCCTCGGCGAGCGCAATGAGCTCGGAGCGACGAGGGTCCGCAACCTCGTACAGATCCATGAAAGCGTCAAGATCGGGCCCTTTGACCCTGGCCAGCCCATTTTCTATCCGCGACAGCTTCGCCTCGGACCATCCGAGCCTCGTAGCGACGTCCCTGCCGGTCAGACGCGCCCGTCTGCGCAACCGGCGCAGTTCGTCGGCCAGCCGTCGCTGGCGCACGGCCGAACTGCCGAAGTCCGACACCCGCCCGGCTCCCTCCCATTCCGCAGCCCGTTGAGCGTGCGAAATGTGGTTACTGATCAAGAGCTTAGTGACGCCAGAGCCCTGTGGGAAGATGGTGCACAGTAACTTCAGGCGTAACTTTACTCTGAACTTGCGCAGAGGGCCCGCATGTCGTTCACTCAAAGGTGAGGGGCAAAGGAGAAACCCCAATGACCGGTGGGCGGGGCTATGAGGCTCTCGGCCCACTTTGCGTCTTGGCGCCGGACCTTTGCGATGCAACTTTCGCCGACTCGGCACACCCGTTAGCAGTCGCTCGCGGGCCACCGCTGCTGTCGAGCGCAGGATTCGGCGCTGGGGCCAATACGGCCGCCGAGCTGACTGCAACTCCTGCCAGACATGACGCTGGGCCAGGCGGTGGGGCCGCTCCAGCCCAGCTGTGAATCCCAACCGACGAATCCCAATCGAAAGGAATTCAATATGCACGAGCGTACGCTCATGCCCGCTGGTGTCAAAGGGTCAATGGTCCTCGATCATGGACCCGACCAGCCCGAACTCACGCAGTGGCAGACGCGGTACCCGGGCGGCGGCGTTACGTGAGCGCCGTCGCAGCGACCGTAATGATGGTCGGAGGCTCAGTAGTCACGTGGCTCTTTGTCTCCGCCCGCTGGCGCCGTGTGCATCAGGATCTGCTCGCCAAGCTCGCCGGCCTGCAGGACGATGCGGCGCGGGCCCGGGTGCACACCGCGCGGGTCACCCACGCGACAGCGGAATGGAACGCGGGATACAAGCAGGGCTGCAGCGACATGATCAAGGCGATGGCCGCCATGCACGGCGGAGGCGCCGGTGACCAGCCCCCGGAAGGTAAGACACACGCGAAGTAGGCGATGCTCCCCGGCCGACCATCTGCGGCCGGGGAGAGGCCGCTGGCTACCGGGATCGCGGGCGCCGACGCTGCGGTCAGTAGCGGGCGCCCTCCGGAAGGGGCAGCGCGTCGAGCTCGGCCAGGTGGGCCGCGCTCAGCTCGAGGTCTGCGGCGCGCGCGTTGTCGGCCAGGTATTTCGGGGTCTTGGTCCCGGGGATGGGCACGACCTGCCGTCCCTGCGCCAGCACCCAGGCCAGCGCAACCTGCGCCGGGGTGGCCCCGGCCTGCTCCGCGATCTCCCGCACCCGGCCGGAGATGGCCAGGTTGGCCTGCAGCGTGTCGCGCTGGAAGCGCGGCAGGGCGCGCCTGAAGTCGTCCCGGGGCAGGTCGTCGACGGACGAGAACCGGCCGGTGAGGAAGCCGCGGCCGAGTGGCGAGAACGGCAGGAACGCGATGCCCTGCTCCTGGCAGTAGGGCAGCACCGCGGCCAGCGCATCCCGGGTCCACAGCGACAGCTCGGACTGGACCGACGTCACGGGGTGCACGGCCTGCGCGCGCTCGAGCTCGTCGACCGTGACCTCGGACAGGCCGATGTGCCGCGCCTTGCCCGCCGCCACGGCCTCCGCCATCGCTCCCCAGCTCTCCTCCAGCGGCACCTGCGGGTCGATCCGGTGCAGCTGATAGAGGTCCACGTGATCGGTCCCGAGCCGCCGCAGGCTCCCGTCGATCGACGCGCGTATGTGCTCGGGCCGCCCGTCCAGCGCCCGCTCGGCCGAGCTGTTCGACGGGTCTGCGGTCTCGACGGAGTCGCGGACGATGCCGACCTTCGTCGCCAGCACCGCGCGATCGCGCCGACCGCCCGCCAGCGCCCGGCCGACCAGTTCCTCGTTGGTGTGGGGCCCGTAGGCGTCGGCGGTGTCGATCAGCGTCATGCCGAGATCGAGCGCCTGGTGGATCACGCCGATCGACGTGGCTTCGTCCCGCGGGGTCTCCATGTCGTAGGAGAACGTCATCCCCATGCAGCCCAGCCCGATGACGCCGACCTCGGGGCCGTTGCTGCCCAGCATCGTCGTCCGCATCACCTCGGGCCTCTCCGCCAGCTCCGCTCTTCGCGGACTTCAGCATCTTGTCACGGCTGCGCCGTGACGATGCGCAGCAGGTCGAGAGCGTTGCCGCCGAGGGCCTTGCCGATGTCGGTGTCGGTGAGACCGCGGCCGGCGAGGAGGCCCGGAAGCGCGGCGAAGTCTGCGTAGCTGGCCAGGACCGGGCGGTAGTTGGCGTCCATGTCCGTCCCGATGGCCACGTGGCCCGTGCCAACCAGGTCGGCCAGGCGTGCGACCTCGTCGGCGAAGTCGGCGAGGCTGGTGCTGGTGACTCCGGACGGCCAGGCCCCGATCAGGCCGCCGGCGTCGGCCACGGCGCGGGCGTGGGCCGGGCTCAGCAGGCGCGGATGGTGCCGGCCGGCGTGGTCCAGGTGGCTGTGCGAGATCATGACCGGCTTGCTGGAGGCTTCCAGCACGCCGACGGTGGTGGCGAGGGTGGCGTGGGCGCAGTCGATGATCATGCCCAGCCTGTTGCATTCCGCGACGACCTCGCGCCCGAAGCCGGTCAGCCCGCCGTGGGCCGGCTCCTCCGTCTGGACATCGCCGATCGGGTTGACGCGGTAGTGCACCAGAGTCAGCGACGAGGCGCCGAGGGCTCGCGCCTCGGCGAGTGCCTCCAGCCCGTCCTCGAGGAAGTCACCGCCTTCACAGGCCAGGAGCACGGCGACACGCCCGCTGGCCAGGGCGCCCTCGATGTCCGCCGCGCTCACCGCGACCGGCACGTCGAGCCCGGCAAGGACCTGGCCGATCCCGGCAAGCTGGCGCCGGTGATCGGCATACGCCTCGCCCGGCCCGAAGTCGCGGGCGGCCCGCAGCCCCTTTACCGGGTCGGGTGCCAGGACCCGGAGATCGGCAACGGTTGACAGGGTGACCGCGGCCAGGCCTGCGTCCCGGGCGGCGGACAGCGCAGCCCCGACGTCCGCGCCGCCGAGTATCCCGGCCAGCGGGTCATCACCGTCCAGACCGGCCAGGAAACACCGGCCCGGATGGGCATGAACGTCGACCCACGGTGCCCGGCTCGCTGCCATGGCAGCCGACTATAACCACCAGTCGCCTGCTGCGCCCGCCACGCCTGCCGCCCCCGCCGTGCCCGCCGTGCCCGCCGCCTCCTGTGCTGCCGCCGTCGTCCGCCTTCCCGCCGCACCCTCCGGTCGCTGTCCCGGCCGAGGTGGTTGTGCCGCCCCACCCCCGGCCTCCGTGTGTGGAGTTGTCTGTGCAATCGCGGCTCCCGGTGTAGGCGTTCACCGTCGATGTCCCGGACACCCCGTGTGTCCCGGTACTGGCGGTGCTCGTGGGCGAGGCGAAGACGCCGCCCGACCCCCCGGCCCCTCCGCCGTCGGTGCCGCGGCTGCGGCTGCTCCCCGCAGCAGCCGACCCGCCGCCACCACCACCGGCCACCACGAGGGCGATGCCGTCCACCTCGAGCAGGGTCCCGCT
>JASHQP010000330.1 GCA_030039095.1 Streptosporangiaceae bacterium | reverse complement strand
CGCGCCGCGGTCTCCTGCGCGGCGGTCTCCTGCGCCTGCTGCGCCGCGGCCAGCGGCGGCTGTGCGCCGCCGGCCGGTGCCTGCGTGCCGGTCACTGGCCGCAGCAGCCCGGAAAGGCTGACCGAGGTCTGCGGCACGCTGATCCGCCGCGCGCTCGTCTCGGGATGCCTCATTACCGGCTGACCTGCTCCTTCCCGCACCGGCGCCGTCGTGGCGCCGTGCACCTGCCCTCGCCGACGGGTGGGGCCATCTTGCCACTGCGCTTCGAGGGCCCGGCCGCGCACCCGGCGCGTGCCCCACCCCCGGCGTGTTGAGTTAGGCTGCGCCTCGTGCGCCATCAATACTGGCTGCTGCCCGGCGGCCCCGACCAACCTGGCCAGCGCTGAAACTCACCGAGCACGAAGCGCGGCGCCTGCTCGCCGGATCCCCGGTCGCCCGGATGGCCACGGTGACCGAGACGGGCCGGCCGCACGTCGTTCCCGTCACCTTCGCGATGGACGGGAACTACATCTATACCGCAGTCGACGCGAAGCCCAAAAACGAGGCAGCTCGCGGCGGCCTGCAGCGGGTCCGCAACATCGCGGCGCAGCCACGGGTGGCGTTGCTGGCCGACCACTACGACGACGACTGGGCCGCGCTGTGGTGGGTGCGTGCCGACGGCAGCGCGTCGATCGTGACCGACCCGCATCTCGCCGCCCGGCCGATCTCGCTGCTGACCGCACGCTACCCGCAGTACGCGAGCGTCGCGCTGCCCGGCCCGGTGATCGCGATCCGGGTCGAGCGGTGGTCCGGCTGGGCGGCCGCGCCGCCACGGTGACGCTGCGCCGCCACGGTGACGCTGCGGCTCGCGGGTCACAACCCGGCCACCGCCGGGATCACCTCACCGCCGATCACCTCGAGCGGCCGCACCTCCCAGACCCTGGCCACCGCGCCGATCGCGGCCTGGAATCCCAGCTCGGCCAGCGCGCCGAGCTCGTCGGTGATCTGGCCCGCGTTCTGTCCGTTCTCGCCCACGTCGAAGCGGAAGTAGCAGGTCTTCACGATCTCGCCGTAGTCGCGTCCCTCCGCGTCGCAGTGCGCGCGCAGGACGTCGAGCTTGCGGGCGAGGTCGGGCCCGGGGAAAAGGTTGCACGCCTGGGCGTACCGGGCGACGAGCCGCAGCGTCTTCCGCTCGCCGCCGCCGCCGATCATGATCGGCGGATGCGGCCGGGACAGGGCCTGCGGCGAGTTGATCGGACGCTCCAGCCGGTAGTGCTTGCCCGTGTACGGGGTCTCGTCGCCACGCCACATCTGCAGGCAGATCTGCAGCGTCTCCTCGAGCCGCTCGAAGCGCTCGGCGACCGGCGGGAACGGAATGCCCAGGGCGCGCGACTCGTGCTCGTTCCACGCGGCGCCGATGCCCAGCCAGGCACGCCCGCCGGACAGCACGTCCAGCGTGGTAATGATCTTCGCGAGGATCCCCGGGTGCCGGTAGACGGCGCCGGTGACCAGCGTCAGCAGCTTCGCCCTGGAGGTGCAGGCGGCCAGGTAACCCAGCGTGGTGTACGCCTCGAGCATCTCCTGTTCCGGCGGGCCGATGGCCCCGATCTGGAAGAAATGGTCCATCACGCTTATGAAGTCGAAACCGGCGTCGTCGGCGGCGGTCGCCACCGTTGCCAGGTCGGCGCCGAGCCCCGCGGGGCCGCCCGGCCAGGTGAAGTCAGGGATCTGCAGTCCGATCTGCACGCGCGATCACCTCCGCCGACGAGCCTGCCACATCGCGGCCGGCGACGGGCGAAACCGGACGCCAGACCGGCCGTTCACGGGAGTCAGCGGGCCCGGGAAAGTCAAGACCTGATGAAGGAACTTGGGACTAGCTTTCCTATTGCTTTGTAGTGATCTACTCTGGCGCTGATCGTCCAACACTCCCTGGGTGCTCATCCTCTTCGTGGAGACCGCGATGCAGACAGCCCGCCGTGCGGGCATCGTCCTCGGCTCCATCTTTGCCGCCATCGCGACGGTGGCAGCGGCTATGCCCGCGCGCACGGCCGACGCGTCCGCCTGGCAGATCGCAGCCAAGGCTCACTACGGCGTGTCCGGCAACGCCTCCGGCTACTCGGCTCTGGTCGTCCTGGCCAAGAACGACGCCTGGGCATTCGGCGGGACCAATCCGGGTGGCCCGAGCACGCCGACCGCCGTGCGATGGGACGGGACGCGCTGGGAGTCGTCCCGGCTGCCGGGCGGGCTCAACGGGTTCATCGTGGCCACCTCGGCATCGTCCCCCAGCAACGTCTGGGCGGTCGGCGACGGCTACGCACTGCGCTGGAACGGCGTCAGGTGGAGCATCGCCAAGACCTGGAGCAACAACCCCGAGATAACGTCGGTCGCCGTCATCAGCCGCGACGACGTCTGGGTCTTCGGGTCCTCCAGCTTCATCAGCGGCCAGGCCAACCTCGGCACCTGGCACTACGACGGCCACCGCTGGGCGCCGGTGGCGGGGGCGACCGGGATCTACCGGGCGAGCGCGATCTCGCCGAAGAACATCTGGGCGATCACGGTCAGCCCGCGGGGCGGCTCCGTCGTGCACTACGACGGCACCGCATTCGGCCGCGTGCCGGCTGCGGACGCGGTTCTCCGCCACACCCAGCTCAACGACGTCCTCGCCGTGTCACGGCACAACGTCTGGGTGTCGGGGACGGCCCCGGTCAACGCGGCGGACGGGCATCTGGTGCTCGCGCACTGGAACGGCACGTGCTGGCGCCGGTTCGTGGCGCCGTGGCCGGTGCAGCTGGCGGAACGGTTCGCCACCGACGGCGGCGGCGGGGTCTGGATCCCGGTCGTGACCGGCGGAGGCGGCTCGGCTACCTGGATCCTGCATCTGTCGCGCGATGGCGAGTGGACCCGGACGGAGATCACCGCCGCCCGCGGGTCCGGTGTTGGCGTCGGTGACCTGGCGCTGGTCCCCGGGACCACCACGCTGTGGGGCACCGGCGGCCTGGTGAGCACCTCGGGCGGGGACGCCGCCATCTGGGATCACGGGGTTGCGACCGACCGCCTGGCGGTGCGGATCCACCCGGCGGTCCCCGATCACGTGACCTTCGGCGCCCACGGGGTACTGCGCGTCTACCTGACCGAGGGCCGCAGAGCGGCCGTGCGCGTCTTTGTGATCACCCGTCGCCACGCGGGGCGCCGGGGCACCGTCCACCCGCGGCCGGAGCCCGTGTCGAGCACGTGACCGCCCCCTGGCGTCGCGTTCAAGGCGGTCTCAGGAGCGGGTCGGGGTGTGCTCTTGCGCCGCGGCAGCAAGCTCCTCGGCGAGATCGTCCGCGTCCAGCCTGGCCTCGATCTTGCGCAGGTCCTCGATCCGCGCCCTGGTCTCGACCTGGCGCGGGGTGAGCAGCGAGCAGCAGTCCTGGTCCGGAAGCTCGGAGATCTGCAGCGTGGAGATCCGGCGGGCCTCGGCCATGATCTCTGTCTTGTCCAGGCCGATGAGCGGGCGCAGGATCGGCAGCGTGACCGCGTCGTCCAGCGCGGTGATGTTGGTCAGCGTCTGGCTGCTGACCTGGCCCAGCGAGTCGCCGGTGACGAGGGCCGCCGCGCGCAGCCGCCGGGCCAGCGCCTCGCCGGTCTTGAGCATCAGCCGCCGCTGCGCCATGATCTGCAGCCTGCCCGCTCCCGAGGAGGCCAGCTTCTGCTGCGTCCGCCCGAACGCGACGACGAACAGCCGTGAGCCACCCTGGAACTTGTCCAGCTCCCTGACCAGGCCATACGCCTTGTACACCGACTCGGGCCCGGTCAGCGGCATCCCGGAGAAGTGCAGGAAGCTGCAGCGCAGGCCACGCCGCATCATCCGGTAGGCGGCCACCGGGGAGTCGATGCCGCCGGACATCAGCACCAGCGCGCGGCCGCTCATGCTGACCGGAAGCCCGCCCTGGCCCGGCAGTCCCTCGGTGAACACGAACACCTCGGACTGGTCGACCTCGACGAACACCGTCGTGTCCGGGTGCGACAGGTTGACCGGGTAGCCGTGCACCTCCTGGATCCTGGCGCCGATCAGGGTGGCGAGCTGCGAGGAGTTCATGGGGAAGCGCTTGTCGCGGCGCCGGGCCCGGACCGCGAAGCTGCCCCGGCGCCCCGCGGTCAGCTGCACGGCCGCGGCCACCGCCGCCTCGGGGTCCTTGTCGACGCGCACCGCACGGCAGACCCGGGACAGCCCCATGACGTTGCGCATCCGGCCGGCGAGCAGGTCGGCCGTTTCCGCCGCGGCCTTCCCCGACTGGACAACCCGCAGCACGATCACTCCCTCACGCTGCCAGATCAGCACCTTTGCCCCGAGGTCGCTGGTGGCGCGCCGGATGTTCTCGTGCAGCAGCCGCTCGAACTGCTGCCGGTTCCTGCCCTTGAGCACGATCTCGCCGAGCTTCAGCAGCACGCACGGCTCGCAGCGGGCGCCCTCGGCGCCGCTGCACGCGTCGCGGGAGCTTAGGGGCAGCGCGGACATCCTTACAGTCTGCCAGCACCGGGGCGGGGCCGGAACGCGTCTGGAGCCGTGACCGCGGTACCAGACATCATGCTGAACAACGGCAACGCGATTCCCCAGTTCTCCCCAGTTCGGCCTCGGCGTGTTCCTGGTCGAGCCGAAAGACACGGTCGAGGCCGTGGCCACCGCCCTGACCGCCGGCTACCGGGACATCGACACCGCCGAGGGATACGGCAACGAACGGGAGGTCGGCCACGCCGTCGCCAAATCCGGGCCGGTGCGCTCGTTGCGGGACCGCCCGCCTCGGGCCCATTTTCAATGATCTAGGAGCTTTTCGTGCAGTATCTGCCGCTAAGGCTCCTAGATCTTTGAAAACCACCCCCCTGCTGGGACGGCTGGGGCTTTCGGGAATGGTGGGGACGGAGACGCGCGAAGCGGCGCCGTGCTTGCCAACGCAGCGGTCAGTTGGAATCCTCGTCGGGTGGACGCGCCGCCACGTCAGGCCACATCACCGGGGTGACCGGCGGGAGTGGGCGCGCGGAGGGGGGCGGATGACCGGGACCGCTGGCGGCTGGTTTGCGCCGATGCCGCCGTGGCCATCTGGGGCTGCGTGGATCGGCGGGCAGTTCTGCCCGATCGAGGATGCCAAGATCTCCGTGCTCGACCTGGGGGTGACCCGCTCGGACGCCGCGTACGACGTCGTTCACGTGTGGCGGCGGCGCTTCTACCGGCTCGACGATCACCTGGACCGCTTCACGGCGAGCATGGCGCGGCTGCGGCTCGACCCCGGCTGCGACCGCGCCGAGATCGAGACGGCCCTGCACGGGTGCGTCCGGCTGGCCGGCCTGCGCGAGGCCTACGTGTCGATGACCTGCACCCGCGGCCGCGTCGCCGCGGGCAGCCGGGACCTGCGCACGGCCAAGGCCACGTTCTACTGCTACGCCGTGCCGTTCGTGTGGATCTGCACGCCGCAGCAGCAGGCCGAGGGCGTGAGCATGCGGATCAGCGACGTGACGCGGATCCCGCCGCAGAGCGTCGACCCGACCGTGAAGAACTACCACTGGCTCGACATGGACGTTGCCCTGCTCGACGCGTACGACCACGACGCCCAGCTCGTCGTGCTCCGGGACGCCTCCGGCGCGATCACCGAGGGGCCGGGCTACAACGTGTTCGCCCACGTTGGCGGGCGCTGGCTGACCCCGGCCCGCGGCACGCTGCAGGGCATCACCCGGCGGTCGGTGATCGAGATCGCCGACGAGGCCGGCGAGCCGGTCGAGCAGGGCGTGCTGACCGCCGATGAGCTGCGTGGCGCCGGCGAGGTGCTGATCACGTCCACCGCGGGCGGGATCATGCCGGTCACAAAGCTGGACGGCAAGCCGGTCGGCGACGGCCAGCCCGGCCCGCTGACCGCGAAGCTGCAGGACCAGTACTGGCGCCGCCACGAGGACCCCCGGTTCTCGACGCCGGTGCGGTACGACGAGCGCGACTGAAGCGGCGCCCGCGCGGCCAGGGTCGGCGGGTGGCGGTCAGCCCCTGGTCTCTCGGTACCATCACCGTCGTGCCTCCGGCCTCGGCTGCGCGGGCCCGGCGCCCACGGCGGAAGGCTGCCTATCAGCGATCGTGAGGACCACGGACATATGGACCGGACCGTACTGCTGGTGATGGATGTCCAGCGAGGCATCGTCGAGCGCTTCGCCGGCGACGCGGGCTACCTGCCACGGCTGGCCGGCGCGGTCGGCGCCGCCCGCGCGGCCGGCATCCCGGTGATCTACGTCGTCGTCGGGTTCCGTCCCGGCTACCCCGAGGTCAGCGCCAGGAACAAGGGCTTTTCCGCGGTCGCGTCGGCCGGCCGGTTCGCGCCCGGCGACCCGGCCACCGAGATCGATCCGGCGGTCGCGCCCCGCGACGGCGACCTGATCGTCACCAAGCGCCGGGTATCCGCGTTCACCGGAAGCGACCTCGACGTGCTTCTGCGCGGCCTCGGCGCCGGCACGCTGGTGCTGGCCGGCATCGCCACCAGCGGGGTGGTGCTTTCCACGCTGCGGCAGGCCGCCGACCTGGACTACGGGCTGGTCGTGCTCGCCGACGGCTGCCTGGACGCCGACCCCGAGGTGCACCAGGTGCTGACCGGGAAGGTCTTCCCGCGCCAGGCCGACGTGCTCACGGTGGCCGAGTGGACGGCTCGGCTGACGGCGGCGCAGGCGGAGTAGGCCGGGACCGGCGCGGCGGCCGCGAGGCAGCGGCCCGCCGGACCGCCAGCACGGCCG
>JASHQP010000329.1 GCA_030039095.1 Streptosporangiaceae bacterium | reverse complement strand
ATGCGGACCGTGCCGTGAACACACTGGCCGAGGCGCTCACCCTGGCCTGCCCGCAGGGCTGCGTCCGGGTCTTTGCCGACGAGGGACGGCCGATGGCCGCGCTGCTGGCCCGGCTCGTCGCAGCCCAGCGCACCGGCCGGGCCGCTGCCAGGGTCCCGCTCGGCTGCCTGGCCCGGCTGCACCGCGCGCTCGGGGCGCAGGACACCGCAGCGGATGCCGGGCGGAGCAACGTCATCGCGGTCCAGGGTCTGGTCGAGCCGCTGACCAGCCGTGAAGTCGAGGTGCTGACAATGCTGGCGGCGGGCCGATCGAACCAGGCCATTGCCAGCCAGCTCGTGGTCACCCTCGACACCGTGAAGAAGCACGTCAGTCACGTCCTGGGCAAGCTCGGTGCCGCCAACCGCACCGAAGCCGTCGCCCGCGCGCGTGAGCTCAGCCTGATCCCCTGACGAGGAGCGGACGCCGGCACCTTGGTGCCACTGCTGCCTGCGGAGATTCCACCGCGCACGTCCACTTTGGGGTGACGACCGCCACGGGCGGCCCACATACCGTCCTTCGCACGACCTGCCGTCCGAAGGAGCACGGGATGACCACGACACCTCATGAGCAGCGGGCCACCAAGGCAATGCATGCGGGCCTTGGGCTCACCGTCGCCGCGGTGATCGCCGCGTACGTCGACCACGCCACCGCCAACGTTCTGGCCGGGCACATCCGGGATGGCTATCCCGCCTACAGCCAGGCGCGCATCAACGCGGCGGTCACCACCTACCTGGTCTACCTGACCGTCGTCGGAGCCCTCGGCATCGTCTGCTGGCTCGGGGCGATATGGGCTGTCAGGGCGGGCAAGCGGTGGGCCCGCGGCGCCGCGACCGCGATGTTCGCGCTCGGCACCGGCGTCGCCCTGTTCGATCTGCTGATCAAGGACACGTCGGGAGAGACCGGCCTGCCGCCGCTGCTGGGCTGGGCCGGGATGCTTCCGTGCCTGGCGGGGCTCCTGGCAGTGGCGCTGCTGTGGAGGAAACGGAGCTCAGCGCTCGGAACTCTCCGCCGTGCCTTCGGCGGCAGCATCATCGAGCCCGGCGCAGCGCAGTACGAACCGGCTCGCCACACGGTACTGGCTTCGGGTAGTCCGGCCTACGTTCTGCGGCCCGAGACGGCCGGGGACGTGCAGGCCGCGGTCCGGTTCGCCGCCAGCACGAAGCTCTTGCTGTCCGTGCGCGGCGGCGGGCACAGCTTTGCTGGCTTCGGCACCAACGACGGCGGCGTCGTGGTCGACCTCGGCAAGCTCGCAGACGTGGAGATCATCGACAAGGAACGTCACCTGGTGCGGATTGGCGGCGGCGCCACCTGGGGCCAGGTCGCAGCCGCCCTGGCCCCGCATGGACTGGCGATCTCCTCGGGCGACACCAAGAGCGTCGGCGTCGGTGGGCTCACCCTGACCGGCGGCATCGGCTGGAAGGTCAGAAAATACGGCCTGGCCCTCGACAACCTGGCCGCTGCCGAGGTGGTCACCGCCAGCGGACAGGCAGTGCATGCCAGCGCACGGAAGAACCCGGAGCTGTTCTGGGCGATTCGCGGCGGCGGCGGCAATTTCGGGATCGTTACCGCCTTCGAGTTCATCGCGCACCCGACGACGGACATCTTCTTCGGCACGATCACGTTCCCGGCATCGCAGGCGGCCGCCGTGCTCCAGGGCTGGGCGGACTACATGCGCACGGCACCCGAAGAGCTCACGTCGATCGCCGTCTTCGCCAACCCGCTCGCCGGCGGCCCGGACGCGCCGGTCGAGATCCGTGTCGCCTTCGACGGCGATGACACGCGGCTCGCCGCTCAGGCGATCGACCCGATCCGCCAGCTCGGCTCGGTGATCGGCGACAACATCGCGCTGCACCCATACGCGGACACGCTCGAAGATGGCGGTGCCCCGCCACCCGGCATCCAGTTCGTGACCCGAAGCGCATTCGTGGACAAGGAATCGGTGCCCGACATCGTTCACATTCTTGCCGAGGCAAGGGCATCGGAGCGGTCGCCGGTCATCGCCGTCCGCAGCGTCGGCGGCGCCGTATCCCGAATCCCCGGCGAGGCCACCGCTTACGCGCACCGCCAGGCCGAGCTGATGCTCGTGACCATCACGGTGGGCCCCGAGCCGGCCATCGAGGCCGCTCGTCCTGCCCTGGAAACGATCTGGGGGAAACTGGCACCCCAGGTCAACGGCGCCTACGCCAACTTCCTCACCTCTGCGACCGAGGAGGATGCCGCCGAGATCTACCCGGCACAGACCTACCAGCGCCTCGCGGCGGTCAAACGTGAGTACGACCCCGGCAACCTGTTCGCCCGCAACCACAACGTCCGGCCTCGCTAGGCCACGGCGGGCCAGCAGGCGGCGCCCGCCGGCGGATGACCAGATGGGAACGCGGGACGCGGCGGCTGCCGGCGGTGATTCAGAAGATGACGATGCTGCCGATGACATGCAGCATGCTGAGCACCCCGGTTGCCGTCAGCGCGGCGATCGCGCCGATCGCGGTGCCGGCCCACCAGCGGCGGGCCGGTGACGGGCCGAGAACCTTCAGCGCCAGCACGGCCCACAGCAGCCCTTCCGCCAGGAACCAGGTCTCGTTGAACATCAGGTCCTGGATGTCGGCGGCGCGCTTGTCGATCGCGGCGAAGAACGGATAGCGCAAGTGCACCTCGCCGGCCAGGCTCAGCACCCGCTGGGTGTCGGAGACCAGGGCGTGCATGACGAGCCCCACCGCGAGCACCCAGCACGCCGCCAGCAGGATGCGCCGCAGCCGCGGGCGCGCCCACAGCGGGAGCGCGGCCACGGGCAGCAGCGCGACCGCGAGCAGCACGACGGCGGCGACGAGATTGATGGTCCGCCACTGGGCGGGCGAGACCGGCGTGCCGAACATTCCGGCGGTTCCGCCAAGCCCGTAGTAGCCGCGGTATGCGGCATACACCAGCCCGCAGCCGCCGGTCACCAGGCTGATGGCCAGCAGCCCCGGCGGGCGGCGCCACCGCGCCGGGGCCGGCGGCACCCGGACGGCGCTTCCGCAACGCTCGGTGCCCG
>JASHQP010000328.1 GCA_030039095.1 Streptosporangiaceae bacterium | reverse complement strand
GGCGGCAGCGGCGGCCCGGGCCTGGTCACCAGCCCGCAGCCGCTCGCCGAACGGCGGTGGCACTACGTGGCCGGCAGCGTCAGCCCGGCCACCGCGCAGGTCGCGCTCGTGCACCAGGCGTCGCACGGCACCCATCGCGGCCACGACCCGGGCCAGCCGGCCACGGTGATCGAGAGCACGGACCGGATGCTGGACGGCGGGCCACTCGGCAGCAGCGGCTACCTGGCCACGCTGGGCACCGGGCCGCTGCACCCCGGCGCGCTGACCTCCGTGGCCGACGGCAGCTACAACGGCAAGATCGACGAGCCGCAGGCGCTGCCGCGCGCGCTGTCCGGGCCCGGTCTGCTGCTCCGGGCCGGGCACGCGCCCGGCGACGGCGCCGTGGCCGGGGTGGCCTATGTGAACTCCCCGGTGCAGCGCGCCACCGGGCACCGCTGGTCCGGCGCCACCAAGGACTGGCGGGTGTGCCCCGCCGAGTACGGCGCCGTCTGGTTCCACGACGACGACCTGGCCGACGCCGGCTGGCCGGCGGCGTTCCGCTGGGACGTCCCGGCCGGCACCCGCAGCGGCATGTACGCGGCGCTGCTGACCAGCGACGGCGGGCACGAGGACGTGATCTCGTTCTACGTCCGGCCCGGTGACGGCGAGCCCACCGCGCCGCTGGCCGTGCTCGTCCCCACGTTCACGTACACGATCTACTCGAACTTCTACCACCCCGCCCGGGCCACCGGCACCGCGGACGCGTCGCAGGACGAGATCGCCGGCGCGTTCCTCGGCGAGCACCGCGAGTTCGGCCTGTCGCTGTACTGCACGCACCGCGACGGTTCCGGCGTCTCGCACGTCTCATCCCGCCGCCCCATGGTCGACATGCGGCCCTGGCACCGCATCGTCACCAGGGGCAACGCGGGCCGCGAGCTCAGCGGTGACCTGTACCTGCTCGACTGGATGGAGCACGAGGGCATCGCGTACGACACCGTCACCGACGAGGACCTGCACGCCGAGGGCGCGGAGCTGCTGCGCCCGTACGCGGGCGTGGTGACCGGCGGGCACCCGGAGTACGTGACCGGGCCGATGCTGGACGCCCTCGCCGACTACACCGGCGGCGGCGGGAACCTGGCCTACCTGGGCGGCAACGGGTTCTACTGGGTCACCACGGTCGCCGACGGGGCGCCGCACCTGCTGGAGGTGCGCCGCGGCCGCAGCGGCTCGCGGACCTGGACCGGCGAGCCCGGCGAGGGCCACCACGCCACCGGCGAGCCCGGCGGCCACTGGGTAGACCGCGGCCGCGCCCCGCAGGCCCTGGTTGGCGTGGGTTTCTGCGCCCAGGGCGGCGGCCCGGGCGCCGGGTACCGGCGGACCGCGGCGAGCGAGGACCCGCGGGCCGCCTTCATCTTCGGCGGCATCGGCCGCGACGAGGTCATCGGCGACTTCGGCCTGAAGCTGGGCGGCGCCGCGGGCGACGAACTCGACCGCGCCGATCCCGCCCTCGGCACGCCGCCGCAGACGCTGGTGGTCGCCACCTCGGCCGGAGCGCACGGCGACGGCTACCAGCGCGCCGTCGAGGAGGTCGAGGAGATGAGCACCCGGCACGGCGGGTCGCAGGACCCGGACGTCCGGGCCGACATGACGTACCTGGAGACCCCGGGCGGCGGCTCGGTGTTCAGCGTCGGCTCGATCGCCTGGACGGCCAGCCTCTCGCACGCCGGGTTCGCCAACAACGTGGCCCGGCTGACCCGCAACGTGCTGCACGAGTTCATCCGGCGCGGCTCCAGCGGCGCCACCGGCGCCCGCGCCAAGACCGGTGCCGGCGAGCGTGACGGGGAGCCAGGCTGATGGGCCGCTACCTCGGCTACCGCGCCGTGACCTCGCTGATCGTGATCATCGGCGTCACGATCATCATGTTCGTGCTGCAGCACCACCTGCCCGGCGGCCCGGCCCGGGCCATCCTGGGCGCCAAGGCGACGCCGCCGGCGATCGCCGCGTTCAACAAGGAGTACGGGCTCGACAAGCCGCTGCCGGCCCAGTACCTGAGCTTCGTCGGCCAGTTGCTGCACGGCAACCTCGGCTACTCCTACAAGCTCAACATCAGCGTCGACTCGCTGCTCGCGCTCGACCTGCCCAAGACGTTCTTCCTGGTCGGCGTCGCGTTCCTGATCTCCGCGTTCATCGCGATCCCGCTGGGCATCGTCCAGGCCATCCGGCGCAACCGGCTGCTGGATCACGGCCTGACCAGCGTCTCGTTCCTGCTGTACTCGATGCCCTCGTTCTGGCTCGGCCTGCTGCTGATCATCTTCTTCTCCGCGCGGCTGCACCTGTTCCCGCCCGAGGCCCCGCAGGGGTCGACGCTGGGGCAGGTGATCACCGACCCGGGGGCGCTGGTGCTGCCGGTGCTGACCCTGGTGCTGATCAACTTCGCGCTGTTCAGCCGGTACATCAGGGCCTCGGCGATCGAAAGCCTGGCCCAGGACTACATCAAGGTCGCGCGCTCCAAGGGCCTGCCGGAGCACAAGATCCTGTGGAGTCACGTGCTGCGCAACTCGCTGCTGCCGATCGTCACGCTGCTCGGCCTGTCGCTGCCCTGGCTGTTCACCTCGGGCCTGGTCATCGAGCAGATCTTCAACTACCCGGGAACAGGGCTGCTGTTCTTCACGTCGGCCACCAGCCAGGACTATCCCGTCGAGCTCGGCATCACGATCGTGATCGCGGTGACCACCGTGCTCGGCAACCTGCTGGCGGACCTCTGCTACGCCGTGCTCGACCCGCGCATCAGGTACAGCTAGGACACCCCGATGACACTGTTCACGAGCCCGCCCGGCGGCGCGTCGGCGACCTCGATCGCGGACCCGATCCCGGCCGGCGGCGAAGTCCGGGCACGCAGCCGGGTCCGCATCAACGTGCTCGGCGTCATCGGCCTGGTCATCATCGTCGCCGTCTGCCTGTTCTGCTTCGTCGGCCCGCTGGTGTACCACACCAACCAGACCGGCTCCAACCTGGCTGCCTCGAACCTGCCCCCCGGCAAGGGGCACCCGCTCGGCACCGACAACAACGGCTTCGACATCCTGGGCCGCCTGATGGTGGGCGGCCAGAGCTCGATCGAGATCGGCGTCGCGGTCGCCATCATCGCGACCAGCGTCGGCGTGATCTGGGGCGCGATCGCGGGTTTCATCGGCGGGCTGCTCGACTCCACGATGATGCGGATCGTCGACGTGATTCTCGCGATCCCGCCGCTGTTCCTGCTGCTGATCCTGGCCTCGACGTCGCCGCCGAGCGTCCTCGAGCTGATCATCGTGCTGTCGTTTCTGGCCTGGCAGGTGCCGTCCCGGCTGGTGCGCGGCGAGAGCCTGTCGCTGCGGACACGGGAATTCGTGCAGGCCGTGCACGTGATGGGCGGCGGATCGGCGCGCTCCGTGGTCCGCCACATCATCCCTAACACCGTCTCGACCATCGTCGTCAACGCCACGTTCCAGGTGGCGGACGCGATCCTGGTACTGGCCGTGCTCAGCTACCTCGGGTTTGGGCTGCCCCCGCCGGCGGCGACCTGGGGCGGGATGCTGTCCAACGGATCCAGCTACATCTTCGCCGGGTACTGGTGGCAGATCTACCCGGTCGGCATCCTCATCGTCATCGTCGTGGTCGCGTTCAACTTCCTCGGCGACGCGCTGCGCGACCTGCTCGACGTACGGCTGCGGCATTGAAGGGCGGACGCCGGTGAGCCTGCTGGAGGTTTCCGGCCTCGAGGCCGAGATACGGCTGCGCGACGCGACCGTGCACGCGGTCGACGGCGTCGGCTTCACGATCGACGAGGGCGAGACGCTCGGCCTCGTCGGCGAGTCCGGGTCCGGCAAGACCATGCTCGGGACCTCGCTGATCCGGCTGCTTCCTCCCGGCGGGCGGATCACCGCCGGGCAGGTGCTGCTGGAGGGCCGCGACCTGCTGAAGCTGTCCAACGCGGAGATGCGCAAGGTCCGTGGCAACGACGTCGGGATGGTGTTCCAGGACCCGATGACGTCGCTGGACCCGACGATGCCGGTCGGGCGGCAGATCGCCGAGAGCGTGCAGCAGCACCAGGGCGTGAACCGCAAGGCGGCGCTGGACCGGGCGGGCGAGGTGCTGGCGCTGGTGGGCATGCCGCGGCCGGCCGAGCGCCTCGGCGACTACCCGCACCAGCTCTCCGGGGGCCTGCGCCAGCGCGTGATGATCGCCATGGCGCTGGCCAACGAGCCCAAGCTGCTGATCGCCGACGAGCCGACCACCGCGCTCGACGTCACGATCCAGGCCCAGATCCTCGACCTCATCGACCGGCTCCGGAGCCAGTTGCGCATGGCGGTGATCCTGATCACCCACGACCTCGGCGTGATCGCCGAACGCGCCGACCGGACGTACGTCATGTACGCGGGGCGGATCGCGGAGCACGCGGCCACGGCCCAGCTATTCGGGAGCGTGCGCCACCCCTACACCGAGGCGCTGCTGGCGTCGATCCCCAAGGTCGACCAGGACGCGCGGCACCGGCTGTACTCGATACCCGGCCTCCCGCCGGAGCTGACCGCCGTCGCGCCCGGGTGCCGCTTCGCCCCGCGCTGCCGCTACGCGCAGGCCGACTGCCGCGAGCAGAACCCGCCGCTGGAGGGACCGGACCCCGCGCACGAGTTCGCGTGTTTTCACCCCACCGACACCAGCGCCGAGGACACCGCGGCGATCGACGAGCTGGGCAGCGCCCAGGTATCGACTTCCCGGAACGGGTCGCCCGCAGCGCCCATGGCCACCGAGCCCGGTTCGGCTGCCGCCACCAACGGACGCCCGCTGCTGACCCTGCAGGCCGTCTACAAGGAGTTCCCGGTGACGGCGGGCATGCTGCAGCGAAGGACCGGATCGGTGAAGGCGGTCACCGACGTCAGCATCGAGATCCGGGCGGGCGAGACGTTCGGCCTGGTCGGGGAGTCGGGCTGCGGCAAGACCACGATCGGCCGGATGATGGTGGCGCTGGAGCAGCCGACCGCGGGCAGCGTGGTCTTCGAGGGCAGCGACCTGGGCGCGCTGCACACCCGGCAGGTGCGCAGGCTGCGCAGCGACCTGCAGCTGGTCTTCCAGGACCCGTACGCCTCGCTCGACCCGCGGATGCGCGTCGGGGCGATCCTGCGCGAGCCGCTGGCGATCCAGGCCATCGGCACGCGGGCGGAGCAGAAGCAGCGGACCGAGGAACTGCTCGACGAGGTCGGGCTCAGCCGCAGCGCGGTGGACCGGTTCCCGCACGAGTTCTCCGGCGGCCAGCGGCAGCGCATCGGGCTCGCCCGCGCGCTGGCGCTGAACCCCCGGCTGATCGTCGCCGACGAGCCGGTGTCCGCGCTCGACGTGTCCATCCGGTCGCAGATCCTGAACCTGATGAAGCGGCTGCAGGCCGATCACGCCCTCACCTACCTGGTGATCTCGCATGACCTGTCCGTGGTGCGCTACATGGCCGACCGGATCGGCGTCATGTACCTGGGCCGCCTGGTGGAGATCGGCACCGTCGCCGACGTGTACGAGCGCACCGCCCACCCCTACACCGCGGGGCTGCTCTCCGCGATCCCGGTGCCGAACCCCCAGCACCGGCGGGTTGCCGGCGGCGGCGTCACCGGCGAGCTGCCGTCCTCGCTCGACCCGCCGTCGGGCTGCGTGTTCCGCACCCGCTGCCCGCGCGCCCAGGAGCTGTGCGCGGCCGAGATCCCGCCGCAGCGCTGGTTCGGCGGCGAGCACCGCGCCGCGTGCCACTTCCCGCTGCAGGAACCGGCCGAGGTCAGGGCCGCTGGCAACCGGTGACCCCGTCGCAGCGGACGTGGTCGTCGACGACCGGCGCAGCCGCGCCGATTAAGCCAGCCTCGGGCGCGTCAGGCCCGCTGGCGGCCGGTGACCCAGTCGTAGCGGACGTCGTCGTCGACGATCGGGGCTCCGGCGCGGGAGCCCACACCGGTGCCCCCGTCCACGTGCAGGATGGTCCCGGTCACGTAGCTCGCCGCGTCCGAGCAGAGCCACATCACGGCGTTCACGACCTCCCCGGGCTCCCCGGGCCTGGCCAGCGGCAGGTTGGGGATGCGCCGGCCGAGGCTTTCCGCCATGACCGGCGGCAGCGGCTTGGGCTGCGTGTCGATCAGCCCGGGACTGACGCAGTTGACCAGGATCCCGTGCGGCGCGAGCTCGATCGCCGCGACCCGGGAGAAGCTCTCGGTGGCCGCGCGGCTGCTCGCGTACGCCGCAGCTCCGGCCGAGCCCCGGCTGCTGACGCCCGAGGAGAAGTTGACGATCCGGCCGCCCCGCCCCTGATCGATCATGACCTTCCCGGCCCGCTGGGTCATCAGGAACGTGCCCCGGCAGTTGACCGCGTAGACCGTGTCCCACACCGCGGCGGTCTCTTCCATCAGGCTGGTGTGCGGGGCCACCGCGGCGTTGTTCACGCAGATGCTGAGGCTGCCGAAGTGCTCAGCCGCGCTGTCCACGATGCTCGCCACGCCGCCGGAAGTGCTGACGTCGGCGGTCACCGCGAGGACAGCGTCGCCGAACGGGGCGCAGGTTTCCGCCAGCCCTGGCTCGTCCCGGTCGGCCGCGACCACGCGCGCGCCGGCCGTGACGAACGCCCCGACCATGGCCCGGCCCACGCCTCTGGCCGCGCCCGTGATCACTGCCACCTGGCCGGAGAAGTCGTACGTGACGTTCATGATCATGCCATCCTGCTCAGCGCGGCGGTGTGGCGCTGCCCGGACAGCAGCCGCTTGAGTTCCGGCACGCCACCGGAGCGGACCGCCAGGTGCGCGCCGGCGAGCCGACGCTGTGCCGACGCATCCCCCGCGAACGCGAGCCGGCAGAGCTCGGGCTCGAGGTTGGCCAGCGCCAGGAGCGCTCCCGTGGCGCCGAGCGGGCCGGCCAGCGCGAGCAGCGCCGACGAGCCCACGTAGGTCGACCCCGGATAGTGCACGACCTCGTCCAGCAGCCGGTCCGGGTCGCCGGAGGAATCCTTCTGGCCGATGACGGGCAGGCCGGCCAGCGCGCCGACCGGGATGCCCGGAGCCGAGACCCACGGGATGTGGTAGGCGAGCACCGGCAGGCCGCCCGCCGCGGCGGCCACGTCCGCGAAGTAGCCCCGCAGGTCCTCGGACCCGGGAGGAGGCCAGGCGAGCACGGCGTCGGCACCGGCACCGGCCGCCGCGGCGGTCAACT
>JASHQP010000327.1 GCA_030039095.1 Streptosporangiaceae bacterium | reverse complement strand
CGTGGCCCTGGCCGCGGCGAGCACCGCAGCCAGGTTGACCGCGCCGGTGCCCTGGATGTCGTCGTTGAACGACAGCGTCTGGTAGCGGTAACGGTCCAGCAGCCGCCGCGCGTTGCTCACGCCGATGTCCTCCCAGTGCAGCAGCGCCCCGGGGAACAGTTTTCCGACCGCGGTGACGAACGCATCGAGGAACCGGTCGTACTCGGCTTCGCGGGCCCGCGGGCGCCGGTTCCCGATGTACATCGGGTCGTCGAGCAGGCTCTGCCGGTCGGTGCCCACGTCGAGCATGACCGGCAGGGCCCGGTTCGGGTCGATGCCGGCGGCCGCCGTGTACACGGCGAGCTTGCCCACCGCGATGCCGATGCCGCCCACCCCCCAGTCGCCGATCCCCAGGATCGCCCCGGCGTCGGTGGCCACGACCAGGTCAACCTCTCCCTCGCCGAGCCCCGGCGCCTTCAGCGAGGTCTCGATCAGCTCGGGCTGGTCGACCGACAGATAGACACCGCGCGGGCGGCGGTACTCGTGGCTGTACTGCTCGATCGCCTGGCCGACCGTCGGGGTGTAGACGATCGGCAGCATCTCGGCCAGGTGCCGGGTCAGCAGCTGGTAGTACAGCACCTCGTTGCGGTCGCGCACCTCGTTCAGCAGCACGTTCCGCGCCAGATCGGTCTTCTGGTTCAGGTACTGCGCGTACACCCGGGACACCTGCCCGTCCAGGGTGACGTGCCCCCAGGGGATCAGCCCGGTGACGCCGAGCTCGCGCCGTTCGGTGTCGCTGAACGCGGTTCCCTTGTTGATCCTGGGGTCGGCGAGAACCTGCCGCCCGCGCAGCGTCGTGTGCCAGGCACCGTCGTCGCCGGTCCAGACCGTCTTCATCGAAGGCCCCTTCCGGCTAGGTCGCGGCAACCGCCTCCACAGCGGGCGGTTCCGCCCGCGGCCGGCGCAGTGCCCAGGCGCCAAGCACACACAGTATGACCGCCGCGACCGCCGCGCCGAGCCGGGCCCAGGGAGACAGATCGAGCCCGACGAATTGCACGGCGTGCGCCAGCCACTCCGGGCGAACCTGGCCCTCGGCGCCGGTGGCCACCGCCATGGCCGTCGGGACCGCGCGGATCAGCATCAGCCAGTCCAGGCGGGAGGCCGAGAACACCGCCAGCAGGCAGAACGCGATCGCGTCGTACCAGGGCCGCTGCAGCGGCCACACCAGCAGCCAGGCCAGCATCAGTGCGATGGCGGGCCGGATGACCGGCAGGTGCGGCGGGCCGTCGGGCAGCCCCCGGGCCAGCAGCACGGCCATGACCACGCAGCCCGCCGCCGCGAGCAGCTCGAGCCCGCGCGGCATGCTGGTGTAGCCGAACGGCGCGTAGAACAGCCGCCAGAAGCTGTCGAACGTGACCAGGTTGCTGCTGCGGACCACCAGGTCCTCGACCGCGGCAGGCCCGGCGATCAGGTAGCCGGGGACGATGGCCACGAGCCCGCCGATGCCGGCGGCGGCCGCCGCCTTGGTCGAGTTCCGGCACGACCACGCGAGCGCGAGCCCGAGCGGGAAGTACGGCGCCTTGACCCCGATCGCGGCGCCGATCAGCAGCCCCGCTGCCAGGGCGCGCAGAGGCGGAATCCTGGCCCCTGCCCCGGCCGTGCGGCTGCGCGCGACGAGCAGGCCGAAGATCCCCAGGCCGACGCCGAGCCCGTCGATGTGATCGCCGCCGACCACGGCCCAGAGCATCAGCGGGTTCACGGTCCACAGCAGGTGCGCCCGCGCTCGGGCCGCCGGGTCGCCGCGCCAGAAGCGGTCCAGCGCCAGCGCGATCACGCCGAAGCAGGCCGCGAACAGCAGCTTCAGCCAGAACACGATGTACGCGATCGACGTGCCGCCCAGCTTCGCCGCCGCCCAGTCCACCGCGATCGCGACCGGGCCGTACAGCGAGGGATCGGTCTGCCAGTTGCGCGTCGCCTGCAGGCCGATCGGGTCACCGATCGCGCGCAGTTGCGCGGGCGTCATCACATACGGGTTGTGGCCGAGCAGCGCGATCCGGCCGTAGGCCGCGTAGCTGAGGCTGTCCGTGGACCCGCCGGGAGGCAGCAGAGCCAGCAGGATGATCGCGATGATCACACCGACCGCCAGCAGCCGGAACCTCGGCCGGGCGCCGCGCCGCGCCGCGACCAGGCCGCAGGCCACTCCGGCCGCGCCGAGCACGATCGCGGAGTAGATGAGCGTGACCGTCGTTATTTCGGACAGGTGCAGCCGGAACCACAGCGGCGGGATCGGCCAGGTTCTCGGGATCACCGGCACGACGACGCTCGGCCCGGCCGCGCACACGGTCATCATCTCCAGCAGCGAGATCGCGATGGCTGTGGCGCTGATCCAGCCGAGGAATCCGGAATGCGATTTAGGCGCAGGCGGCCACTCCGGCAGAACGAGCCGTGGCGCGCGCGGCGCCGTTCTCATCAGGGCGGTTGCTCCACCCTGCCCGCTCCCGTACACCACGCTCCGGACATGTGTCGATGCCTGCCGCCGCTTCCCTTATTTGGGGATGCTGCGCCGCCTTCTTCGGGGGATTACGCATGCCGAAATTACTCGAAGATCTGGATTACCCGAGCACTGAGAAAGCAGCGTTGACGCGATTTTTACTCAGCGTGGAAACGCCTTTACCGGGCCAGGAAACGCCTTTACCGGGCCAGGAAATGAGCTTTAGGATTCGCCCGACCAAACCGCGCGAACGTCGTCAATGGTGTCGGCTTCGGCGGCATTCTTGTCCGGCCGGAAGCGCAGAACACGGGCAAAGCGCAGCGCCAGGCCGCCGGGATAGCGGCGGCTCGCCTGCACCCCGTCGAACGCGATCTCCACGACGAGTTCGGGGCGGACCCTGACCACCCCGTAAGCCTGTCGGCTGTCGGCGTCCGCCGCGGCGCGCACCGGAGGATCGGCGAGCTCGAGCAGCCTGGCCGTCTGCCACGCGAGCATCTCGTCGGTCAGGCCCTTGAAGGTCTTGCCCAGCATCACCAGGCCGCCGGTTTCCGGGTCGCGGGCGCCGAGGTGCAGGTTGGACAGCACGCCCCGGCGCCGCCCATGGCCCCATTCGGCAGCGAGAATGACCAGATCGAGCGTGTGCCGGGGCTTCACCTTGATCCACTCACCACCCCGGCGCCCCGCCCGGTACGGCGCGTCGAGGGACTTCAGCACCACGCCTTCGTGGCCGCGCGCGACCGCGGCGGCGAAGAAAGCCTCGGCCTCGGCCAGATCCGCGGTGACGATGCGGGGGGCGAGCAGCGCGGCGGGGGCTATCCGGGCCAGGAGGCGGTGCCGCTCGGTGGCCGGCTCGTCGATCAGGTCGGTGCCGTCCAGGTGCAGCGCGTCGAACAGGAACGGCGTGAGCGGGGTCTGCTCGCGCATCCGGCCGACGTCGCCCTGGCTGGCGGTCCGGGCGGCGGTGACCTGGAACGGGCGCGGCCTTCCGTCCGGGGCGAGCGCCACCGCCTCGCCGTCGAGCACCACGGCGGTCACCGGGAGCGCCAGCGCCGCCTCGACGATCTCGGGCACGCGCGCGGTGATGTCGTCCAGGGTCCGGGTGAACACGGCTACCTCGCCGCCCGCCCGGTGGACCTGGATCCGGATGCCGTCGATCTTCCACTCCGCGGCCGCCGGGCTGATCTTCGCCAGTCCGGCGGCCACGTCCGGCGCGGACGCCGCGAGCATAGGCCGGACGGGCCGTCCCACACGAAGGGTGAAGCCGCGAAGCGCGGCCAGCGCGCGCTCCGCCGGGCCCGGGACGTCGTCGCGAGGGCCGTCGTCTTCCGGGGTGACGCCTGCCGCTGGCGGTCCTGCCGCCGGCGTGCCCAGCGCCGCCTCGGCCG
>JASHQP010000326.1 GCA_030039095.1 Streptosporangiaceae bacterium | reverse complement strand
GGGCGCCCCGAGGCCCGGCCGAGATGGCAGCGCGCCGCAGGCGGCGCGGCGAGCCGTTCCGGCGGCCAGCAGACCCGCCGCGGTGGCGCGGTCAGACCCGGTCCCGAAACCCGTGAGCACAGCCGCTTCGAAGGCCCGAGCCGGGCGGAAGGCGGCAACCGAACCAGCGCCCAAGGCCCCCGGACCCGCCCGACTTCGGCGCCGCGCGCCGGGGGATCGGCGGGATCGGGATCCTCGGACGCGCCGAGGTTGCGACCACCCAGGACGTCAGCGTCCTCACGCACCGGGGGAACGCCGCGGTCACGCACTACGTCCAGTTCGGGCGCTTCGCGCGCCGGCGGAACGGGCACACCGCCGGCTGGCCAGCGCGCCGCGAGCGACCGGTGGCCGCAGGTGCCGGCGGGCGCCACAGCCGACCAGCTGGACCCAGAGGCGCGAGCAGAGCTCAGAACCCTGCCTGGAGACTTGGCCGAAGCCGTGGCGATCAGGCTCGTGGCCGCCGGCCTGGAGGAGGACCCGGCGACGGCGTACCGGCATGCGCAGGCGGCACGCCAGCTCGCTGCCCGGGTCGGCATCGTGCGCGAAGCCGCCGGCATTGCCGCGTACCAAGCAGGCGAATGGGCGGACGCGCTGACCGAGCTGAGGGCGGCACGCCGGCTGACCGGCAGGAAGAGCTACCTGCCGCTGATAGCGGACGCCGAGCGCGCGCTCGGTCGGCTCGATCGGGCCCTCGACTTGGTCACCGGCCCCGACTCACGAGGCGTCGACCGTGCCACCGCGATCGAGTTGCGGATCGTTGAGTCAGGGATCCGCCGCGATCAGGGACTTCCCGATGCGGCGGTGGCGGCGCTGCAGGTGCCCGAGCTGACCGACGGCCGCGTCCGGCCAGAATCTGCCCGCCTCTTCTACGCTTACGCCGACGCGCTGCTGGAAGCCGGGCGCGAGGATGAGGCGCGCGAATGGTTCGGCAAGGCCGCGGCCGCGGACAAGGATGACATGACCGACGCCGCCGACCGGTTCGAGGAACTCGACCCGGTCATCTTCGATTACCTTGCGGACCCGGACCCGGACGAGGACCCGGACGAGGACGAGGACGAGGAACCCGCCTCCGGCTAGGCGCCGCTTGTGCCCACATCGGACGAAAGGCAGACTGCCGCCATGCCGGGCCGACGATACGTCAAGCTTGACCCAGATGATTTGGCTGACGGCACGGCCTGGCTGTACGTCGTGGTCCGCGCCAAGACAGGCGTCTGCTACCGGCAGCAGTACGGCGGCACAGCAGGCCGCCAGGGCGAGGTCGAGGGCTTCCTTGTTCCGGTGCTGGGCCCGGGCAGCTACGTCCAGCTCCGCGAGCTGTTCGAGGGTCATTTCGGGGGTGCCGGGACATGGAACCACCACTGGCGGGACAAGGAGATAGAGACGCTCCGCGACTTGGTCCACGGCATCTCGTACTGGGCAAGCGACGCGGTCAGCGCGACTCGCCGCCCGCTTCGGCTCGATGAGCGGCGCCTCAGCGACGCCGACGAGGCCTGGGTTCCCGTGCTCACCCCAGACGGCCCGGGTGTTCTCGTCTGGTCCAACTCAGACTGAGACCCGTGGCCATCCTGGCTCCTCGTGCGATTGCGCTAGTGTCGCCGGCCCGCCGCTGTTGTCCCAGCAGCAGCAACGGGTCGGCGACACTAGACGCTGGCTGAGCTGGTCCGGCCATGACGGGGGTATATGGGCTATTTGCGCAGTTCTGAGCCGCCGCCGGCCGAGCATGAGAGTTTTGGCGGCGCTATAAGCCGTTTCGGGCCTGTCCGATTATCCCGGACGCGCGGTGCGTGGCACGCGCGGTGCGCGGGCGGGGTGCGCGGCACGCAGGGTGCGCGGGTGGCAGGGTGCGCGGGTGGCAGGGTGCAGGTGGGGGTCTGCTGACGCTGTGAGCCGCGGTCGCGGCGCGATGGCGTCCGCTGATCCATAAGGGCCGGGACCCGGGCCGGAGCGGGTAATATCTGGTGGCGATTTGACGCCTGCGGAAGTAGCCAACCTTGAGCGGAACGACCGTGCGGCAGGCTTCTGCCTCGTCGCGCAGCCCGGCGGCGCGGCTCTCGCGGCTGCGGCCGTCCCGGCTCCCGTTCTCACTCTCGCCGGCCGGCGCGGTGATCGTGGCGGCCACGCTCGTCGCGCTGGCGATCCGGGGTGTCCAGCTGGCCCAGCCCGGCCACCTCCTCGGCGTCGGCGACTACGACGACGGCGCGGACTTCGGCAGCGCGCTGCGTCTGATCCAGGGCCTCGTGCCGTACCGGGATTTTGTCATCGTCCAGCCGCCCGGTATCACGCTGCTGATGGTTCCCGCGGCGTACATCTCCAAGCTGGCGGGCACGGCCTGGGCCATCGGGGTCGGGCGGATCCTGACGGTCCTGGCGAGTGCGGCCGCCGTGGTCCTCGGCGGGCTGCTGGTCCGCCACCGCGGGATGTTTGCCACGATCGTGACCTGCGGCATCATCGCGATCTACCCGGGCAGCGCGCAGGCAGCACACACAGTGCTGCTGGAACCCTGGCTGACCGCGTTCTGCCTGGCCGGGGCCGTGGCCGTGTTCGACGGCGACCGCCTGGCCAGCAGCGGGAAGAGGCTGGCCTGGGGTGGCGCGGCGCTCGGCTTCGCCGGGGCGATCAAGGTCTGGGCGATCATCCCGGTGGCCGTGATCGCGGTGCTGTGCGTACCGCAGTACCGGCGGCTGGCCAGGTTCGCGGCCGGAGTCGCCGTCGGCTTCCTCCTGCCGGTGATCCCGTTCGCCGTCCTGGCCCCGGGGCGCTTCTACGACAGCGTCGTGGTCGCCCAGCTGGTCCGCACCGGGACCAGGACGCCGCTGGCGTTCCGGCTGCAGTACCTGACCGGCCTGGCCGCCTGGGACCCCGGCTTCGCGGTGTTCCTGATCGCGGCCATCATCCTCGCCGTGGCGATCGCCGCGACCGCGGTCGCAGCCTGTCGGGTCACCCACCAGGCGCCGCCGCGGCTCGAGTGGTTCGGACTGGCCACGACCGCGGCGATCGTCGTCGCGTTCGGCATACCCGACGACTTCTACTACCACTACCCGGCGTTCCTGGCCCCGTTCCTTGGCCTTGCGATCGCGCTGCCCGCCGCCCGGCTCCTGACCGGCGGCGGCGGCTGGCAGGGGCTGTCACCGAGGCTGCAGAAAACCGCGGCGTGGACGGCGGGCCTGGTCCTGCTCGCGCTGCCGCTGGTCGCGCCCGGGGCCGACTACAGCCCCACGCCGACGTACGTGGACGCGCTGCCGGCGATCGACCGGGTCATCCCGCCCGGGGCGTGCGTGGCCACCGACCAGGCCTCGCTGCTGATCGCGCTGGACCGCTTCTACAGCGCCGTCCCCGGCTGCTCGGTGATCGTCGACGGGACCGGAACCAGCTACGCGCTCGGCCACGGCCAGATCGCCCTGAACGCTGGGAAGGTCCCAGCGATCGCCGAACTCTGGCGGCAGGCGTTCGACAAGGCCAGCTACGTGCTGCTGACCGATTACAACGTGAACCGGATCGCCTGGACGGCGCAGCTGCGGGCCTACTTCTCCAGCAACTTCACGCGGGTCAGCGGCCCCTGGTCGCCGCTGGAGCTCTACGCGCGGAAGTAACGTCAGCCCCTGGCGAACGTCCTGACCACCAGCCCGGTCCGCGGCTTCGGGCCGAACGAGGTCGACTTGCGCGGCACCCGCTCGCCCTGCGCGGCGATCGCGTACACGTCCCGGGTTGGCACCGGCGGGAGGATCACCGCGGTGCCGCCGGTCTCGTCGGCGAGCGCGACCGCCTCGGCGGCGTCGTTGTGCACGATCCGGACGGCATCCCACCCCACGTCCCACAGCCGGGCCATCAGGAGCTCCTGCAGCACCGAGGCGGGAAGGCTGCGCCACAGGGGGGAGCGGGCCTGCGGCATCGCGGCGTCCACCTGCACCGGATCCGGCTCGGTGAGCAGCCGTAGATCGCCCCCGCCCGCGATCAGCAGCGCCGGCCCCCGCTCGCTCTCGGCGGCGAGCTCCTCGACGGCGGCGGGCAGCCCGCCCCGCGGCCTGCGCACCGTGAACGCCGCCTTGGCCAGCTCGGCTGCCGCGACCGGGGAAAGGGCGGGGATCACCCGGTGGATCGCGCCGACGTCCGGCGGGTACGCGGAGGCGTCCACGAGCAGTGCGAGGCCGTAGTCCCACGGGCCCGGCCCGGCGCCCGCGGCCCGGCGGTGCGCCTGAAGCTTCAGATAAGCGGCGTACCGGTGGTGCCCGTCCGCGATCAGCGCGTCCCGCGGGGCCAGGTCGGCGGCGATCGAGGCCAGGGCGGCGGGATCGCTGATCGCCCACAGCCGGTGCCGGATCCCGTCGCTGGTCTGCGCGTCGACCAGTGGCGGCCCGCCGTCGGCGGTCTCGTCGATCAGAAGGGCCGCCGCGCCGCGGCCGGCGCCGTCGTACAGCAGGAAGATCGGCTCCAGGTTGGCCTGGGTGGCCTCCATCAGCTGCAGCCGTCCCTCGACCGGCCCGGGCGCGACATCCTCGTGCGGCCGGATCACACCCGCCTCGGGCGGGCTGAGCCGCACCGCGCCGATCAGCCCGCGCTGCAGGACCGCCCCGCCGGCCAGCGCCTGCTCGTACACGTACAGCCACGGCCCGGGATCGGGGACGAGGATCTGCTCGCGCTGCCACTCCCGCAGGTCCCGCGCCGCGTCGTCGTAGGCGCTGCCGCCGTGCCCGGGCTGGTGTCGCGGCAGGATCAGCCGGACCACGTTGTGCGGGTCGGCCGCGAACAACTGGTCCTCTCGGTCGTGGGCGATGACGTCGTACGGTGGAGATGTGACCTCGGCGAGTCCCGTGACCCGGTTCGGGGCATAACGGACTCCGCGGAAGGGCGCCAGCGCGAGCCCGTCTTGCGCGGGCGCCGCTGGATCATGGCCGGACGGAAGGATCTGCACATATGACAGAAGGATCAGCCGGCGGCCAGGATTCCCGCCGCGCCAAAGAGCCGCCCGCGCAGCCGGAGCCTGACGCCGCCGGCGGTGATACCTACGAGCTCTACCGGCGCGGGCTGGACCTGCTCGGCCGGGGCAGCGCGGCGGCCGCTGCGCAGTTGCTGGAGCGCGCGGCCGCGACCGAGCCGCAGTCACGGAGCGTGCTCGAGGCCCTGGCGCGCTCC
>JASHQP010000325.1 GCA_030039095.1 Streptosporangiaceae bacterium | reverse complement strand
GGAGTCCTCGGCCCACAGGCTCAGCACCCCGTACGCCCAGGTTCCGTGGATCACCAGCATGCCGGCACTGGACCCTTTTCATCCGCCAATCTCACGCTTGGAACACCTGAGTCGTCGCAGAGGATGAAAAGGGTTCACAAGCAACCGCCCTGACCAACCGCTCAGCACGCTAGCAACGGGTCCCGACATCCGCCCGGCGAACCGCCGCGGTCAGGCCACGAACGGCGCGGCGCCCGAATCGGTGGCCATGGGGCGGCCAGCGGCTGCCCAGTCCTGCATGCCGCCCGCGACGTTGATCGTCTCCCAGCCGGCCGCGGCGAGTGCCTGTGCCGCCCGCGCGGAGCGCCCCCCGGACCGGCAGATCACGTACACCGGCCGATCCTGCGGTATCTCGCCGGTGCGCGACCCGAGCTCGCCGAGCGGGATGTGCCGCGCCCCGGGCGCGTAGCCCGCGGCCCACTCCTCGTTCTCGCGCACATCCAGCAGCCACGCATCTTCTGGGACGCTGGCCGCAGGAACCTCCTGGACCTGCTGGCCCGCTGCACCCCGCTCTGGCACAGTCGATCAGCCCCTCCAAGACATCGGTCGCATATGACCGGCAACCGTTTGCCCATTAGCCTACGGCCAACTGCCGGGCGGCGGCGGTCAGGTGCGTTCCGCGCGGTGCGTGCGCGCGGCACACCAGGTCGCGGCCGGCGGCGGGGTGAGCACCGGCCGGCGCGTTCAAGGCACTCGAAGGAGCCAGCGCGGCCGGCTCAGGAGTCCTTGGGAAGGTCCCCGGTGCGGGCCGGCTCCCTGGCCGACTCCTCGCGTGCGGCCGCGTTGACCTTGCGCAGGTGCTTGCTCATCGACCGGAACAGGAACACAAGGATCACGGCCATGCCGAACACGATGAGGAACGCGAGCGTGCCCGGCGCCGCGGAACTGCTGGCCGAGGCCGCCAGGGTCGTCATCGGTTCACCTCGATCGTCACCGCTCGGCGCCCACGCTCTCGCGCACGCCGGCGAACAGGTCGTCTTCCGGTATGTCAGTATCCACCATCGACCTGGCCAGGTGGAAATCCTCGGTGGGCCAGGCCGCCCGCTGCACCTCACGCGGGCACGCGAACCAGCCGCCCTCCGGGTCGATCTGGGTGGCGTGGGCGAGCAGCGCCTGGTCACGGACCTCGAAGAAGTCGGCGCAGGGCACCCGCGTGGTTATCTCCAGCGGCGGGTGGTCGGGGTTGTCCACCCATTCGTCCAGCCGCTCGCCGTACGGGGACTCCAGCCCGCGCCGCAGCAGCTCCTCGTGCAGCGCGGTCAGCCGGTCCCGGTGGAACGTGGCGAAGTAGTAGAGCTTGGCCGGCTGCCATGGCTCGCCGCAGTCCGGGTAGCGGTCCGGGTCACCGGCGGCCTCGTACGCCTCGATCGCCACCTCGTGGCTCTTGACGTGGTCCGGATGCGGGTAGCCGCCGTTCTCGTCGTAAGCCAGGATCACCTGCGGCCGGAACTCCCTGACCGCGCGCACCAGCGGCCGCGCCGCCACTTCCAGCGGCTGCAGCGCGAAGCATCCCTCGGGCAGCGGCGGCAGCGGGTCGCCTTCGGGCAGCCCGGAGTCGGTGAAACCGAGAAACTCCTGGCGGACGCCGAGGATCTCGCGCGCCCGAGCCATCTCGGCGCGGCGCACAGCGGCGAGATCGGCACGGATCTCGGGCCGGTCCATCGCCTTGTTCAGGATGTCGCCCCGCTCGCCGCCGGTCATGGTGGCGACCAGGACGTCCACGCCCTCGCGCGCGTACCGCGCCATCGTCGCCGCGCCCTTGCTCGACTCGTCGTCCGGGTGCGCGTGCACGGCCATCAGCCGCAGCGGCGCGCTGGGCCGCGGCGCGGCGTCATCGGCCTGCTCGGCCCCGGTGCTCGGCCCGACGCTCGCCCTTGCGGAATCGGTGGTCACGGCAGACAAGAACATCCCCTTCATGGATGATTGGTGGGCAAGCCTGGCACGACGCCGCTGCCCCCCGCCGGGCTCACGCGTCCGCATCGAAGCGGCGCCGACAGATCATTGTGCTACACAACAAGCCTGCGCCGGGAAGGCATTCCCGTCCCGTGGCGTTAGCAGTCTGATCGCATGGTCCCCAGGCCCTGAGCCGCCTGGGGACGGTCCTGGCGAGCATTGACAGGCGCGACGTACTTGCGGAGCCTTGTTAATCTCGAAGGATTACCCCCAGGGCCCATCCAGGGCCCGGCGGACCTGACGTTCCGCTTCCACCATAGGAGTTCTCGTGACCGAAACCCGCGATGACACCGTCACCTGGCTCACCCAGGAGGCGTATGACCGGCTCAAGGCGGAGCTGGACCACCTCACCGGGGTTGGGCGCACGGAGATCGCCAAGAAGATCGAGGCTGCCCGCGACGAAGGCGACCTCCGGGAAAACGGCGGCTACCACGCCGCCAAGGAAGAGCAGGGGAAGAACGAGGGCCGGATTCTGCAGCTCATGCACATCCTGGACACCTCCCGGGTCGGCGACCCGCCGCGCACCGATGGCGTCGTAGGCCCCGGTATGACCGTCACCGTCCGGTTTGCGAAGGACGACGAGGAAGTGACGTTCCTCCTCGCGTCGCGCGAGGAGAGCGGCGCGCCCATCGACGTCTATTCGCCCAAGTCGCCGCTGGGCGCCGCGATCACCGGGAAGAAGATCGGGGAGAGCGCGACGTACACGCTGCCCAACGGGCGCAGCAACACTGTCGAGATTCTCGAGGCCGTCCCCTACGTGGGGGCCTGACGCAAGCTTTCGCGGCGGCTTCCGGTTGACTGACCGGAAGCCGCCGCGGTTCGTTTTACGGAACGGGATCGGGCGCGAACTCTGGCTCGCTGGCGGGGGCCTCGGCCGGGGGCGGCGTTGCGCTGCTGCGCAGCGGCACCTCCTTGATGAACCAGGCCAGGATGAAGACCAGGATGGCCGCCGGCACCGCCCAGACGAACACGCCGTCGATCGCGTGCGAGATCGCGAAGAACACGTCGTGCTTGACCAGGGCGGGCAGGCGGTTGACCGTGACCGGGTCGAGCTGGCCGCCCGCGGCGTTCAGGTGCACGCCCGGGAGCTGCCTGGTCAGGGCCTCGGTGAGCCGCCGGGCGAAGATCGCGCCGAACAGGGCCACGCCGATCGAGCTGCCGATCTGCTGGAAGAACGTGCGCGAGCTGCTGGCCACGCCGATGTCCTTGGGCTGCACGCTGTTCTGCACGATCACGGACGTGATCTGCATCAGGAAGCCCATGCCGATGCCGAGTATCACGTAGAAGAGGCCCGACACGAGCAGGCTGGTATCCGAGTGCAGGCCGGTCAGCAGGAACATGGCGACCGACATGATCGCACCGCCGACGATCGGCATGAACCGGTACCGGCCCGTGCGCGTCATCACGAACCCGCCGATCAGCGACGTGGTGGTCACGCCGAGCATCATCGGGATCAGCATCAGGCCGCTGCCGACGGCGGACAGGTGCTGCACGGTCTGCTGGTAGAGCGGCAGGAACGTGAGCGCGCCGAGCATCGCCATGCCGAGCAGGAAGCTGATCGCGGTCGCGACCGAGAAGTTGTGGTTGCGGAACACGTGCAGCGGCAGCACCGGCTCGGCGGCCCGGGTCTGGATCCACAGGAACAGCCCGGTGGCGACGACGGCGAGCGCCCCGAGCCCGATGATCTGCGCGGACCTCCACGCGTACTCGGTGCCGCCCCAGGTGGTCAGCAGCACGACCGCGGTGGCCGCGATGGCCAGCGTCCCGGCGCCCAGGTAGTCGATCTTGTGCTCGACCTTCTTGTACGGCAGGTGCAGGGTGAGGAACAGGTAGATCAGCGCCGCGCCGCCGACCGGCATGTTGATGTAGAAGATCCAGCGCCAGGACAGGTCGTCGGTGATGTACCCGCCGACGAGCGGTCCGGCGATCATGGCCAGCATCATCGCGGCCATCATGTAGCCCATGTACTGGCCGCGCTCGCGGGGCGAGACCATGTCGCCGATGGTCGCGATCACGCCGACCATCAGGCCGCCGGCGCCCAGTCCCTGCAGCGCCCGGAACATGATCAGCTGATCCATCGAGTGCGAGAGCCCGGACAGCGCGGATCCGATCAGGAAGATCACGATCGCGATCATCAGCCAGCGCTTGCGGCCGTAGAGGTCGCCGAGCTTGCCGTACAGCGGCGTCGTGATCGTCGAGGCCAGGACGTACGCGGTCACCACCCAGGACAGGTGGGTGACCCCGCCGAGGTCACCGACGATGCGCGGCAGCGCGGTCGAGACGACCGTCTGGTCGAGCATGGCGACGATCAGCGCGAGCAGCAGCCCAGGCAGCACGATCAGGATCTCGCGCTTCGGCCCGCTGGGTGCGGCCACCGCCCCCGCCTGCGTCTCCGCCATCGTGCCCGGCTCCTTCCGCGATCGTGCGCGGTCTGGCACTTCTCAACCTACTTGCCGACCGGCTAGCATCTTTACCGAAGCAACAGTATGCTGCTAACTAACCGGCCGTCAAGTTAATTGGCCGGGCGCCATCCGCTACAGAAGTGTGGACCGCAGTGACAAGTAACGAGCAGCGCACCACGATCGCGGTCGCCGACCCGGCGTCCGGCGATGCGTCGCGCATCGACATAGAACACGTGGGCGGTCACGATCCGCACCACGACGCGCGCCGCAGCGACACGCGGGCGCGCATCCAGAAGGTGGCCCTGGAACTGTTCGCCGAGCAGGGGTACGACAAGACCTCGCTGCGCGAGATCGCCGAGCGGCTCGACGTCACCAAGGCCGCCCTGTACTACCACTTCAAGTCCAAGGAAGACATCGTCCGCAGCCTGGCCGAGGACTACTTCGGCCAGATCGACGCCGTGATCGCCTGGGCCAGGACCCAGCCCCGGACCGCCGCGACACGCGCCGAGGTCCTCAACAGGTACGTGAAGATCGTCGCCGAGGGCAGCGGGGTGTTCCGCATGCTGCAGCACAACCAGGCGGCCATGAACAGCCTGGCCGGTGAGAAGAAGCGCGGCGAGGTGTTCAAGGAGAGGATGAGCGGCCTCGCCGAGGCACTCACCGAGCCCGGCGCCGACTTGCAGCACCGGCTCCGTGCCACGATGGCGCTCGGCGCGGTGAGCGTCGGCTGGATGTTCTTCGCCGACCAGGTGAAAGACCGCACGGAGCTGTGCTCAGCGGTCTTCAGCATCGCCTCCGAGCTGGCCGAGCCCCCCGAGGACGCTCGAGACGGCCAGCCCGGCTAAAGGACGGCGCCCCCGGCCGCCAGCCCCCGGGTGCCGGCCGCCAGGTCCCGCGCGGCGCTGGCGGCGGACCGCACGAGCGGCAGGATGCGGTAGGCGATGGGGGCGGCCAGGGCGATCACCGTGGACGTGCGCACCACGCCGGGCACGTCGACCATCGCGTCGATCACCCGTTGCAGGTCGGTGTTGTCGCGCGCGACGACCCGGCAGAGCATGTCACCCTGACCGGTGATCGTGTGCGCCTCCAGCACCTCGGGGATCATCGCGAGCTTCGCCGTGACCGGGTCGTGCCCGCCCGCCTGGCGGATCTCCAGCGTCACGAACGCGGTGACCCGGAAGCCGAGCGCGGCGGGATCGACGTCGGGGCCGTATCCGGTGATGACGCCGCGGTCCCGCAGCCGGTCCAGCCGGGCCTGCACCGTTCCCCTGGCCACGCCGAGCCGCCTCGAGGCCTCGAGCACGCCCACCCTCGGCTCCGCCGCGAGCAGATCGATGAGCCCGGCATCCAGCTCGTCGAGCATCAGGTACCCCCTCAGGCACACATCGTGTCCAGCGAATCCGGATTCACCCCATAGCGACTATACAAGTTGTCTATAGATTCTAGCAGCAGTTGCACATCTTGACCTCCAGGGATGATGCTGCCTGTAACTCGGTGGCATACGGGCAAGCCGCGACGGCGGGAGGCGGTTATGGCAGCGCAGGTACAGGAGACGGTGACCTCTTCGGACGAGTTCCCCGTCACCGGCATGGATGCCGTGATCTTTGCGGTCGGGAACGCCCGGCAGGCCGCGCACTTCTATTCGACGGCGTTCGGCATGCAGTGCGTCGCCTACCGCGGGCCGGAGACCGGCTGCCGTGAGGAGGCCGCCTACGTGCTCGAGTCCGGGACCGCCCGCTTCGTGTTCCGCGGGCCGGTGCAGGCCGGCACGGCACTCGGCGAGCACGTCGCGGCGCACGGCGACGGCGTGGTCGACCTGGCCATCGGGGTGCCGTCGGCAGAGGCTGCCTACGCGTACGCGACCGCACACGGCGCCACCGGCCTGGCCGAGCCCGCGGTCTTCGAGGACTCCTTCGGCAAGGTCGTGCTCGCGTCGATCGCCACCTTCGGCGAAACCAGGCACACGCTGGTCGAGCGCGCCAACTACAGCGGTCCTTACCTTCCGGGCTATGAGGCCGCCGGCCCGCTCGTCTCCCCGCCCGCCAGCCCGTTCTTCACCGAGATCGACCACTGCGTCGGCAACGTGGAACTCGGCAAGATGGACGACTGGGTGGGCTTCTACCGGCGGGTCATGGGCTTCAGCAACATGAAGGAATTCGTCGGCGACGACATCGCCACCGAGTACTCGGCGCTGATGAGCAAGGTTGTTGCGGACGGATCCCGCAAGGTCAAGTTCCCGATCAACGAGCCCGCGGTCGGCAAGAACAAGTCACAGATCGACGAGTACCTGGAGTTCTACGGTGGCCCCGGCGTCCAGCACATCGCGCTGGCATGCGATGACATCGTCGCCGCTGTCCGCGGCATGCGTGCCGCGGGCCTGGATTTCCTTGACACCCCGGACAGCTATTACGACACGCTCGGTGAGTGGGTGGGCGATACCCGGATCCCGCTGGACGAACTGCGCGAACTGAGGATCCTTGCGGACCGCGACGAGGACGGCTATCTGCTGCAGATCTTCACCAAGCCGGTTCAGGACCGGCCGACGGTGTTCTTCGAGCTGATCGAACGGCACGGATCGCAGGGATTCGGCAAGGGCAACTTCAAGGCCCTGTTCGAAGCCATAGAGCGCGAGCAGTCGCGGCGCGGAAACCTCTGAGGCGACCGCCGGCGCGGTCAGCCACCCGGCGGTCAGCCACCCGGCGGTCAGCCACCCGGCGGCTACCCCGTCTGGCGGATACCCGACCTGACCACGACAGCGGCGAGACTCAGCTGAACTGCAGCTTGTACCCGGACGCGCGCAGGGCTGCGATGAGGCTGTCGCAGTGTGCCGGGCCCCGGGTCTCCACCTGCAGGAGCACCTCCACCTCGTCGACGTGCAGGCCAGGCGTGACGCGCTCGTGCACGACGTCGAGCACGTTGGCGCCGAGCCCGGCGACCTCGGCGAGCAGGGTGGCCAGCGCACCGGGACGGTCGGGCAGGCGGCAGCGGAACGTCAGGTAGCGGCCGGCCGCGGCCAGCCCGTGCCGCAGTACCTTCGAGAGCAGCAGCGGGTCGATGTTGCCGCCCGAGAGCACGGCGACGACCGGCGGCTCGACAGCGCGGGGGTGCTCGAGCAGCGCGGCCACGGCAGCGGCCCCGGCTGGCTCCACGACCTGCTTGGCCCGCTCCAGGCAGAGCAGCAGGGCACGGGACAGGCTCTCCTCGGACACGGTCACGATCCGGTCCGCCAGGGTCGACAGCACCTCGAACGCCAGCTCACCCGGCCTGGCCACGGCGATGCCGTCGGCCATCGTGGGGCCGGTAGCCACCGAGACCGGATGCCCAGCTGCGAACGACGCCGGGAACGGGGCGACCGCGTCGGCCTGCACGCCGATGACCCTGATCTGCTGGCCGCTGCCAGCGCCGGCGCCGCTGCTGCCGGCACCCTTCGCCGCCACCGCGACGCCGGAAGCCAGGCCGCCGCCGCCGACGGGGACCACGATCGTGCGGACACCCGGGCACTGCTCGATGATCTCCAGGCCGACGGTGCCCTGGCCGATCAGGACATCCGGATGCTCGAACGGATGGATGAAGGTCGACCCGCGCTCGGCCGCCAGCTCGTTGGCCCGGGCCAGCGCCTGCTCCACGGTGCTGCCGTGCAGCACGACGGCGGCCCCGTACCCCTTGGTGGCCTCGATCTTGGGCAGTGGCGCGCCCTCGGGCATGACCACCGTCGCCTTGGCGCCGAGCAGCGTGGCCGCGAACGCGACGCCCTGGCTGTGGTTGCCGGCGCTCGCCGCGATCACGCCGCGGCCCCGTTCCGCGTCCGACAGCCGGGCGATGCGCAGGTAGGCGCCGCGGGCCTTGAACGACCCGGTGCGCTGCAGGTTCTCGCACTTCAGGTACACGGGGCCGCCGATCCGCTCGGAAAGCACCCGCGAGTGCAGCAGCGGAGTCTCCAGCAGGATCCCGCTGAAGATCTTCCGCGCCGCGGTGACGTCCTCTACGTGAGGCCGGGCCGACGTCGTTGTCATGCTCTGCAGTCTCGCACCGAGCGCTCAGTCGCCGGTCCAGTAGCGGTCACCCGCCAGGATCAGCGCGGCGGCGCCGACGAGCCCGGCGCTCTGGCCGAGCGCCGCTGGCACCACGCTGACCCGGCGCGCGAACGCGAGCCTGGCGTGCGCTCGCAGCGACTCCTGCAGCGGCTCGAACAGCATCGCGCCCGCCTGCGAGAGACCGCCGCCGACCGACACGACCTCGAGGTCGCACAGGTAGGTGGCCGACGCGACCGCGATGCCGAGGGCCCGTCCCGCCCGGCGCAGCGCGGCGCGGGCGACGGGATGGCCCTGCGCGGCGTCGCCGGCCAGGTCCCTGGCCGTGGCGTCCGGCTGATCCGGCCGCCAGC
>JASHQP010000324.1 GCA_030039095.1 Streptosporangiaceae bacterium | reverse complement strand
TAGCGGGACAGCCGGAAGAACCAGTTCTCCTCCGCGACCCGTTCCGGCTTTGTCCCGTGCTCCGGGCACAGGCCACCCGGCAGCTCGGCCGGGCGGTAAAACTGCTCGCAGCCGACGCAGTACAGGCCCTCGTACCGCTTGCGGTACAGATCGCGGCTGGCCGCGCACGCACGCCAGAGGCGTTCCACCCCCGGCCTGTGCCGCGGGTCGCTGCCGGTGCGGATGAAGTCGTCGAACGACAGGGACAGCGGCCGGGCCAGCGCGGCGAACGCCGATGCGTTACGGTCCACCAGCGCAGCCACGGGAATGCCTTCGGAGCGGGGCCTCGTGGTCGGACGTCGTCCGGGCAGCGTCAGGTAGCCCCGCTAGCGGGGCATCATCACCTGGGCTGCGTGCGACGTCATGGCAGCCACAACATACCCGCGGAGGCGGAAATTCCACTCCGCCAGCGGTGGGGCGGCGCCACGGGCTAGGACTCGCTGACGCGCTGCAGGATGAGCTCGCGGGCGCGGCCGGCATCGGCCTGGCCCCTGGTGGCCTTCATCACGGCACCGATCAGGACGCCGGCCGCGGCCGTCTTGCCGGAACGGATCGTGTCGGCGACCTGCGGGTTGGCCGCGATGGCCTGGTCGATCGCTGCCAGGAGCGCTCCGTCGTCGCTGACCACGGCCAGGCCGCGAGCGGCCACGATCTCATCGGGCGAGCCCTCTGCGGCGAGCACGCCGTCGAACACCTGCCTGGCCAGCTTCGCGTTGAGCGCCCCGGAGGCGACCAGTTCGCTCACCCTGGCCACTTGAGCCGGGGTCACCGGCAGCGCAGCGAGGTCGGTGCCGCTCTCGTTGGCCCGGCGGGACAGCTCGCCCAGCCACCAGTTGCGCGCCTGGTCGGGCGCTGCTCCCGCGGCGACGGTCTCGGCCACCAGGTCCAGCGCGCCCGCGTTCCGCAGCGCGGTCATGTCAAGGTCGGACAGCCCCCACTCGCGCTGCAGCCGGGCCCCGCGGGCGGCGGGAAGCTCGGGCAGGCTCGCCCGGATCTGCTCGACCCACTCGGCGGGCGGGGCGACCGGGACCAGGTCGGGCTCGGGGAAGTACCGGTAGTCCTGTGCCTCTTCCTTGCTGCGCCCCGCGGTGGTCGTGCCCGTGTCCTCGTGGAAGTGCCTGGTCTCCTGGACGACCCTGCCGCCCCTGTCGAGAACGGCGGCCTGCCGCTCGATCTCGAACCTGACCGCGCGCTCAACCGAGCGCAGCGAGTTGACGTTCTTGGTCTCGGTCCTGGTCCCCCACGCGGCCGAGCCGCGCGGCCCGATCGAGGTGTTCACGTCGCAGCGCAGCGAGCCTTCCTCCATGCGGACGTCGGAGACGCCGAGCGCGCGCAGCAGGTCTCTCAGTTCGGTGACGTAGGCGCGGGCGACGACGGGCGCGAGCGCCCCGGTTCCTGGCACGGGCTTCGTGACGACCTCAACCAGCGGGATCCCGGCGCGGTTGTAGTCGACCAGCGAGTAGTCGGCCCCGTGGATCCGCCCGGTGGCCCCGCCGATGTGCAGCGACTTTCCGGTGTCCTCCTCCAGGTGAACCCGCTCGATGCCGACCCGCACGACGGTCTCGTCGACCGTGACGTCCAGCCAGCCGTCCGTGCACAGCGGCTCGTCGTACTGCGAGATCTGGAAGTCCTTCGGCATGTCCGGGTAGAAGTAGTTCTTGCGCGCGAACCGGCACCAGGACGCGATCGAGCAGTTCAGCGCCAGGCCGATCCGGATCGTGTACTCGATCGCCGTGCGGCTGGCGACCGGCAGCGACCCCGGCAGACCGAGGCAGACCGGGCAGACGAGCGAGTTCGGCTCGGCGCCGAACGTGGTCGGGCAGCCGCAGAACATCTTCGTCGCGGTGCCGAGCTCGACGTGGGTCTCCAGGCCGATCACCGGCTCGTACCGGGCGACCGCCTCGTCATAGGGGATGAGGTCCGCCACGAGCTCAGTCATTCCCGTCCACCTCCCCAGCCCCCTTCACGCCCTTCGCGTCGTCGAGCAGCGGGTGGCCGCGTCGCTGGTCCAGCGCGGCCTCGACTGCCGCGGCGACCCGGTACAGCCGGTCGTCACCCAGCACCGGCGCCATGACCTGGAGCCCGACCGGGAGCCCGTTCTCGGGCGCGAGACCGCACGGCACCGAAATCGCGGCGTTGCCCGTCAGGTCCGACGGGATCGTGCACAGGTCGGCAAGGTACATGGCCATCGGGTCGTCGGCGCGCTCCCCGATGGGGAACGCCGTGGTCGGCGTCGTCGGCGAGACCAGCACGTCCACCTGCTCGAACGCCGCGTCGAAGTCCTGGGCGATCAGCGTGCGCACCTGCTGGGCCTTGCCGTAGTAGGCGTCGTAGTAGCCGCTGGACAGCGCGTAGGTGCCGAGCATGATGCGCCGCTTGACCTCGGGGCCGAACCCGGCGGCGCGGGTCAGCGACATGACCTCCTCGGCGCTGCGGGTTCCGTCGTCACCCACCCGCAGGCCGTACCGCATCCCGTCGAACCGGGCCAGGTTGGACGAGCACTCGCTGGGCGCGATCAGGTAATACGCGGGCAGCGCGTAGGTGAAGTGCGGGCAGGACACCTCGGTGACCTTGGCGCCCAGTGACTCCAGCAACTCCACGGCCTCGGTGAACCTGCTCAGCACGCCCGGCTCGTATCCCTCGCCGCCAAGCTCGGCCACGACCCCGACCCGCAGCCCGCTCACGTCGGCCTGCCGCGCCGCGGCCACCACCGGCGGCACCGGCGCGCTGATCGAGGTCGAGTCGCACGGGTCGTGCCCGGACATGACCTCGTGCAGCAGCGCCGCGTCGAGCACGGTGCGGGCCAGCGGCCCCGGTGTGTCCAGAGAGGACGCGAACGCCACGACGCCATACCGCGACGAGCCGCCATAGGTCGGTTTCGTTCCCACGATGCCGCAGACCGCGGCGGGCTGGCGGATCGATCCCCCGGTGTCCGTGCCGAGCGCGAGCGGCGCCTCGTACGCGGTGACCGCGGCCGACGAGCCGCCGGACGATCCGCCGGGCACCCGGCTGGTGTCCCACGGGTTGCGCGAGGGGCCGAACGCGGAGTTCTCGGTGGAGGACCCCATCGCGAACTCGTCCATGTTGGTCTTGCCGAGGATGACGACCCCGGCGCGGCGCAGCCGCGTGGTTATCGTCGCGTCGTACGGCGGGCGCCACCCCTCCAGGATCCGGGACCCGCAGGTCGTCGGCATGTCGGTGGTCGTGAAAAGGTCCTTGAGCGCCAGCGGCACGCCGGCCAGCGGCCCGAGCGGCTCCCCCGCCGCGCGCCGGGTATCGACGGTCCTGGCGGCCGCGAGCGCGGCCTCGGGCGCCACGTGCAGGAACGCGTGAACCGAGGAGTCCACGGCCTCGATCCGGTCCAGGTGCGCCTGGGCAACGTCGACAGCGGACGTCTCGCCGGACGCGACCGCCGCGGCGAGCTCGGCCGCCGTCATCCTGGTCAGGTCGGTGGATGCCATCGGTCAGTCCTCCGCCAGGATCCGCGGAACGCGGAACCGGTCCTGCTCGGCCGCGGGGGCCTGGTCGAGCGCGGCGCGCGTGCCGAGACAGCCCACGAGCACGTCGTCGCGGTACACGTTGCTGAGCGGCAGCGCGTGCGTGGTCGGCGGGATTCCCTCGGCCGCGACCTCCTGCACCCGTGCCACGGCGGCGATGATCACATCCAGCTGGCCGGCAAAATGGTCGAGTTCCTGCTCGCTCAGGGCCAGCCGGGACAGCCGGGCCAGGTGAGCAACCTCGTCCCTCGTAATGGACATGCAGGCAAGACTATCGACCGCGCAGCCGCGGTCCGAACCCATTAACCGCCTGCCACCATAACGACGGCACACCCGGCGTGCGCACGCTGGCCGACGGCGGTGCCGGGCTCGGCTGCACGCCGGGAAGTGGCCCGCTGTCGAAGGGGGCACGAGGGGGCTGGGGGAGCTGAGCGGTGGGCGGGGAACCCCCGGGCGACGGGGTTACCGCGTGGTGCACGGAAGGCAGCGGCGCACGCACGCACGCGGCCACTCCGTGCTCGGCGAGCCACGCCGTGGCCGACACCGGGTTGAGCGGCCTGCTGAAGTGCCAGCCTTGCGCTGCCTTGCAGCCCATGACCCGGAGCGCGGTCGCCACCTCCGCCGATTCCACCCCCTCGGCCACCGAGTCGATGTCGAGCGCGCGGACCAGGTCCACGATCGACTGCACGATCACCTCGTCGTCCGCGGAGTGCAGCAGCCGGGAGATGAACGACGAGTCGATCTTCACCTCGCTGACCGGGAGGCGCTTGAGCCGCACCAGAGACGAGTAGCCCGTGCCGAAGTCGTCCAGGCTGAGGGCCACGCCGAGCGCCGCCAGCGCCTCCACCGCGGTCGCGGCGTAGGCGGGCTCACTGGTCAGCACCCGCTCGTTGATCTCCAGCAGCAGCGCGGCAGGCGGCAGGTCATAACGGCCGAGCCCGCGGCCGATCGTCTCGGCAAGGCTCGCGTCGAGCAGGTCGCGCGCGGTCACGTTGAGCGATACCTGGACCGGCAGGCCATCTCCCCACCAGGCCGCGGCCTGCTCGAGCGCCCTGTCCACGACCTGGAACGTGATGTCGCGGATGAGGTAGGACTGCTCGGCGAGCGGGATGAACTCCTCGGGCGCCATCAGCCCGCGCACCGGGTGCTGCCACCGGACCAGCGCCTCCATCCCGGCGGTCCGGCCGCTTTCCAGGACCACCTTGGGCTGGTAGTGCAGCTCCAGCTCGCCGGAGTCCATGCCGCGGCGCAGGTCGCCGAGGAGCGCGAGACGGGCCGGGGAGTTGCGGTCTGAGTCGGCGACGTACCGCTCCACTCCGCTGCGGCGCTCCTTTGCCAGGTACATGGCCACGTCGGCGTGCTGCATCAGCAGCTCGAAGCCGGTCGCGTCGTCCGGGTACAGGGCGATGCCCACGCTGGCCTCGATGTCGAACGACATGCCCTCGAGGCGGATCGGCTCGGAGAGCGCCGCGCGCAGCCGCGTCGCCACCTCGCGGGCCGAACCGACTTCCTTCACCGCGGGCAGCAGCACCGCGAACTCGTCGCCGCCCAGCCGGGCCACGAGGTCCCCGGGCCGCACGCTGTGCGTGAGCCGGTGCGCCACGATGCGCAGCAGGCGGTCGCCGACCGGGTGCCCGAGCGTGTCGTTGACCTCCTTGAAGCGGTCCAGGTCCAGCAGCAGGAACCCGACCTTGGTCCCGGACCGCGCCGCGTCAGCCAGCGCGTCGCTGGTCTGCCTGATCAGCAGCTTGCGGTTGGACAGGCCCGTGAGCTCGTCGTGATGCGCCTGGTGCTCGCGCTGCACCGACATGGCCGCGTTCATGTAGATGGCGGCCAGCGGGAACGCGAACAGCAGCACCAGCCACGCGGAGTCGGCCGCCATCACGACGGCGACGAGCGGGGCGGCCGCGATCAGCACCAGGTTGACGAGTGCCTGGAACGGCAGCGCCAGGCGCAGGCTCCGGACGAGAGGAACCCTGGAGTGCAGCCCGATCGCCACGCCGAGGAGCACGAAGTTCACCGCGAAGTACGCCGCGCCGGCGAACAGGACCATGGGCAGGTCGGCGCCCGATGGAACCAGCGGGTGGTCAGGCGCCGGATGCAACCCGGTGAGTGCCAGGGCCAGCCCGGCGGCGGCCATGCTCAGGGTTGTCTGGGCCGCGTTGAACGCGCACCGGTGCACCGCCTTGCGCTGGGCCAGGTTGACGGCCAGCGAGGATGTGACGCGGAGCAGGACCGCGACCGGGAACCCCCAGTACAGCAGCGCGGCGAAGCTGAACGTGAGCGACGCCACCGGCGATTCAGCACCGTAAGCGCCCGGGGAGACGATCGGCCGCAGCTCACCGACGATGATCAGCGCAGCGATGACCCAGAACAGCGGATGGCGGACAAGTTCCGGCAAACCGGACAGATGCATCATGGCCCACGCGAACACCAGGGCTCCGGCAACGGTCACCGAGGTCATGTGGATCCACAGCGGCGAACCGGCGCGTGGTCCTATGTCCCTGGTGTCGTTCGGATCCCTCATGAGCCGTCCTCACCGGAGCAATCGATTGCGCTGCGGATCCCTCCGCGTTTGGCAGAAGCGTACGGCGAAAATCGTACTTCCCGAAGCCAATTGCATACTATCCGTTACAACACGTCAGGCTGTAGTCATCTGGCTACTATTCACTTACGAGCCCGGGGACCTCCGGCTCGCTAGCTGTAACAGCACCCCCCACCCCGCTACTTCCGCCGCTTCTCTCTACAGCGTGCCTCACCTCGCCGTCTCGAGCACGATTATCTGGCGACTCGGCGCTGCCGAGCGCCGCCTCCGGCCCCTGGTCGAGCAGCAGGTCCAGACCCGTCTCGTCGAGCACCGGCACGCCGAGCGCGAGCGCCTTCTCGTACTTGGACCCCGGGCTGGCCCCCGCCACCACGAAACCGGTCTTCTTCGACACCGAGCCAGACACCTTCCCGCCCCGGCCGATGATCGCCTCGGCGGCCTCGTCCCTGGTGCGCCCGTCCAGGGTGCCTGTGATGACCACGGTAACCCCCGCCAGCGGCCCCCCGGCCGGCTCCGCGGACCGCCCGGAGAGAGCCGGGGAGGTGGGTGGGGGGACCCACCCCTCCTGAGCCAGCGCCACGCCGGCCGCACGCCACTTGGCCACGATCGCCGCGTGCCAGTCCACGGTGAACCAGTCGCGCGCCGAGGCGGCGATCGTCGGCCCGACGTCCTCGACCCCGACGAGCTGCTCGGGCGATGCAGCGGCTATCGCGTCGACCGAGCCGAACGCCGCGGCCAGCGCGCGGGCAGCGGTCGGGCCCACGTGCCGGATCGAGAGCGCGACCAGGATCCGCCACAGCGGCCGCTGCCGGGCCTCCTCCAGGTTGGCCAGCAGCTTGACCGCGTTCACGGTCAGCCCGCCTTGCTTGTTGACAAAGAACGGGCAGCTCGCCAGCTTCTCCTCGGTCAGCGCGAACACGTCGCCCTCGTCGGCCACAAGGCCGCTGTCGAGCAGCGCCATGGCCGCCTCGTAGCCGAGCACCTCGATGTCCAGCGCACCGCGGCCGGCCAGGTGGAACAGGCGCTCTCTCAGCTGGGCAGCGCACGACCTGGCGTTCGGGCAGCGCCAGTCGACGCTCTCCTTCCCGCCCTCCCCTTCCCCGCGCACCAGGACGGTGCCGCACTCCGGGCACGCCGTGGGGAACTCGAACGCTCGCTCCGAGCCCGTGCGCAGGTCCACGACCGGCGCGACCACCTCGGGGATCACGTCTCCCGCCTTGCGCAGCACGACCATGTCGCCGATCAGCACGCCCTTGCGGCCGAGCTCGTCGGCGTTGTGCAGGGTGGCCCGGTCCACCGTGGAGCCGCTGACCTTGACCGGCTCCATCACCGCGAACGGCGTCACCCGCCCGGTCCGGCCGACGTTGACGCGGATGTCGAGGAGCCGGGTGGTCACCTCCTCCGGCGGGTACTTGTAGGCGATCGCCCAGCGCGGCGCCCGGCTGGTGGCGCCCAGAGAGCGCTGCACCTCGAGCCGGTCGAGCTTGACCACCACCCCGTCGATCTCGTACGCCGGGTCGTGCCGGTGCTCGCCGTAGTAGGCGATGTACTCCCGCACCCCGTCGAGGTCGTCCACCACCTGGTAGACGTCGCTGACCGGCAGCCCCCACGCGCGCAGCTGCTCGTACCAGCCGGACTGCGTCGTCGGCGCGGTATCGGCCACCGCCTCGTCCTCGGGCGCCGGCATGCCGCTCTCCACGCCGGCGCCGGGCACGGCGAGACCGTGCACGATCAGGCTCAGCGGGCGGGTCGCGGTGACCCGGGGATCCTTCTGCCGCAGCGAGCCGGCGGCCGTGTTCCGCGGGTTCACGTACAGCGGCTTGCCCGCCTCGGCCTGCCGCTCGTTCAGCTGGTGGAACGCCTCGACCGGCAGGAACACCTCGCCGCGTACCTCCAGGAGCGCGGGCCAGCCCGATCCGGCCAGCCGGGCCGGGGCCGCGGCGATCGTGCGGATGTTCGGCGTGACGTCCTCACCGGTCACCCCGTCGCCCCTGGTCGCGGCCCGGGCCAGGACGCCGTCGCGGTAGACGATGGCCACGGCCAGGCCGTCGATCTTCAGCTCGCACAGATACGGGCCCACCGGATCGTCCGGGCCGGCCAGCCGCTCGGTGCGCGCCGCCCACGCGTCGAGTTCCTCGGCCGAGAACGCGTTGTCCAGGCTGAGCAGCCGCTCCAGGTGCTCCACCGGCGCGAAGTCGGTGGAGATGACGTCGCCGACCCGCTGCGTCGGCGAGTCGGGCGTGCGCAGATCCGGGTACCGCTCCTCGAGCCCGGCCAGCTCGCGGTAGAGCGCGTCGTACTGAGCGTCGGAGATGACCGGCGAATCGAGCACGTGGTAGCGGTGCAGGTGCTCGGTGATCTCGGCCGCCAGGGCCGCGTGCCGCTGCCTGGCCGCAGGGTCTGCCGTCAACGGCTCGGTCATGCCCGGCACCCCGTTCGCCTCCGCGTCTGCATCATGCCGCCCCCTCCGCGATCAGCTCCGGCAGCAGCCGTGCCGCCTCACGGCACCGGGCCAGCGTGGCCCTGGCCGCGGCGGGCGACGCCCCGGCGAGCCCGCAGGCCGGGGTCAGCACGACCTGCCGGTCGAGCCCGCCGGGCGCGATCCCCATCCGGTGCCACAGGCCGAGCAGCTCCGCACCGAGGTCCCGCGGCGATCGCCGGGTGGGCGCTGCGGCCCGTTCAATGCCCGCAGCGGCACCGGCGAAGATCCCGAGGCCGGCCTCGACAAGCTCCGCAAGGTTGTCCTCGTCCTCGCGCCGCAGCAGGCTCGTGTCGAACGCAACGGCCTGCGCTCCCGCCTCCCCGAGCAGCCCAAATGGGATGCCGCTCGCGCAGCAGTGCACGAGCCCGAACGCGGTCGTCGCGGCCAGGACGGCGCGCAGGCCGTCGGTGGTCACGGCGGCGTCCACGGCTCCCACGCGGGCCAGGCCGCTCGCCGTCGGGACCGAGCCGGCCAGAACGGCAGGCAGGGCGGGCTCGTCCACCTGCAGCAGCAGCGTGGCGCCGGGGAGCCGGCCGCGGACCTCGGCCACGTGCGCCGCCACCCCCTCGGCCAGCGAGGCGACCAGGTCGGCCACCGCGCCAGGATCGGCCAGAGCCGGGTTCTGGCTGTGGCTCAGCTCGATCGTGGCCGCCAGCGTCCACGGGCCGCAGACCTGCACCTTGAACGGCCCGGTCCAGTCCGAGGCGGCCTCCGCCACCGCGTCCAGGTCGGCGGACAGCAGGCCAGCGGCCCGGCGCTGATCGCGGCCCGGGCGCGCGGCCAGCTTCCAGCCGCCGGCCGTCGTCTCCACCGGGAGGTCAACGAGCAGCGCGGCGGTCCGCCCGGTCAGGTCGGCACCGACCCCGCGCGCGGGCAGCTCCGGGAGGTGAGGAAGGTCGGGCAGCTCGCCGAGCACCACGGCGACCGCCTCGGCCGGGTCGGTGCCCGGCATCGAGCCAACCCCCGTGGCGGTTCCCTGGGACCAGGCAAACCGCTGTGACTCATTGCCCACGCTGCAGAGCCTATCGGGCGGCACCGACACCAGCGGTGAGGTAACTCTCTCGTCCCGCTCACCCGCTACCCAGTCGGTACGCCTGCCGCGGTGCGGGTGATGGTGGCGCTGCCGAGCACGACGTCACCGTCGTAGAGCACCGCGGCCTGCCCCCTGGCGACGCCGCGGGCCGGGTTTCCCAGCCTGATCCGCAGGGCGCCGCCGTCCAGCCACGCCGTCGCCGCGTGCGCATCGCCGTGCGCGCGCAGCTGAACCGTGCAGTCGATCGGGGCCACCGGGGGCAGGCACCCGCTCCACACGGGCGGGCCGGCCTCGATGCCGGTGACGCCGAGCGCCTCGGCCGGGCCGACGGTGACCGTGTTCGACACCGGCTCGATGTCCAGGACGTAACGGGGCCTGCCGTCCGGCGCCGGGGTGCCGATGCGCAGTCCCTTGCGCTGGCCGACCGTGAATCCGTAGCTGCCGTCGTGGCTGCCGACGACCGTGCCCTCGGTATCGACGATGCTGCCCGGCGAGGTGCCGAGCCTGCCCTCGAGAAACTTCCTGGTGTTCCCGTCGGCGATGAAGCAGACGTCGTGGCTGTCCGGCTTGTCCGCCACACCGAGGCCGCGCTCGGCGGCCTCCTTGCGCACCCGGTCCTTGGTGCTGCCGCCGAGCGGGAACATCGCGCGCGCGAGCTGCTCGCCGGTCAGCACCGCGAGCACGTACGACTGGTCCTTGGCCGGATCCACGCTGCGCAGCAGCCGCTGGCCGCCCGCGGGCCCGGCATCGCCGTCCACCGGCATCAGCCGGGCGTGGTGGCCCGTGCAGACGGCGTCGAAGCCGAGCGCGACGGCCCGGTCGAGCACCGCCGCGAACTTGATCTTCTCGTTGCAGCGCAGGCAGGGATTGGGGGTGTTGCCGCGCGCATACTCGGCGACGAAGTCCTGCACCACGTCCCGGTGGAACTGCTCGGCGAGGTCCCAGACGTAGAACGGGATGCCGATGACGTCGGCGGCGCGGCGCGCGTCCCTGGCGTCCTCCAGGGTGCAGCAGCCGCGCGCTCCGGTGCGGTAGGAGCTGGGGTTCGCCGACAGCGCGAGATGGACGCCGGTCACGTCGTGACCGGCGTCAGCGGCCCGGGCGGCAGCGACGGCCGAATCCACCCCGCCGGACATCGCGGCGAGCACGCGAAGGGGAGTCATCGCGTTCGAGGGTATGCGCTCGCTCGGTTCCAGCGGCACCAGGTACCGCCTGCGCGACCGTGCGGCTGCCCCGGCAGACTGTGCTGAGATCGACGACAAGGAGCGCGCATGCAGCAGGGAGCCACCCCGCCCACGACCAAGGCCCTCAGCGCCGACGACTTCGCCGCCCCCATCGACGACCGCTACTTCGAGGACTACGTGCAGGGCGCGGTCTACGAGTACGGGCACATCACGGTGACCGAAGCCGAGATCCTCGACTTCGCAACGAAGTTCGACCCGCAGCCGATCCACGTCGATCGCGAGTTCGCCGCCGCCGGCCCGTTCCATGGCCTCATCGCCAGTGGGTGGCATACGGCCGGGATCATGATGCGGATGTTCGCCGACCACGTCCTGTCGAAGGTGGCCAGCCTCGCCTCCCCCGGCATCGACGAGCTGCGCTGGCCGGCCCCGGTCCGCCCGGGCGACTCGCTGCGGCTGCGGTGCACGCTCGTCGAGACCCGCCGCTCGCGGTCCAAGCCGGACCGCGGCCTCGTGCGCACCAGGGCCGAGCTGATCAATCAGGACGACGAGACCGTGCTCACGCTCACCGCCATGAACCTGATCCGCGCCCGCAACCCCAGCTAGCGTCGCCTCCGCCCCGCGACTCACCTGCCCGGCCGCCGCCCGGCCCTGAGCCGCGCCCCGCCTCATGGATGTACCAAACGACGGGTTCCAGGCCGTCGAACGGTACTTTCATGCGCCTGAGCGGGTGGGCTGGGGTTGGGGCGGCGTGCCTAGGTGCGGGCGCCTGCGCGGCGGGCCCGCTCCACGGCCTCGCCGATGACCGCGCCGAGGGAGTCGACGTCGGCCTGGGTGCTCGAGTGGCCGAGCGAGAACCGCAGCGACCCGCGGGCCCGTGCCTCGTCGGCACCCATCGCGAGCAGCACGTGACTGGGCTCCGCCACGCCCGCCGTGCACGCGGACCCCGTTGAGCACGCGATGCCCTTGGCGTCCAGCAGCATCAGCAGCGCGTCGCCCTCGCAGCCGGGGAACGAGAAGTGGGCGTTGCCCGGCAGGCGGCCGGGGCCGGGCGGCGCGCCGTTCAGGATCGCGTCCGGCACCGCCGCCAGCACCTGCGCGATCAGATCGTCACGCAGCCCGGACAGCCGCTTGTTCTCGTCGGCCCGGCGCGACGTTGCGATCCCGACGGCGACCGCGAAGGCCCGGATCGCCGGGGCGTCCAGCGTCCCGGACCGCACGTCGCGTTCCTGCCCGCCGCCGTGCAGAACCGGTACCAGGTCGGTCCCCCGCGCCAGCAGCAGCGCGCCGGCGCCGACCGGACCGCCGATCTTGTGCGCGGTGACCGTGAGCGCGGCGGCGCCGCTGCCCGCGAGGCTGACCGGCAGCTGCCCCGCCGCCTGCACGGCGTCGCTGTGGAAGGGGATCCGGTACTCACCGGCCACCGCGGCCAGGTCCGCGACCGGCTGGACGGTGCCGACCTCGTTGTTGGCCCACATGATGCTGACCAGCGCGACGGCGCCGGGGTCGGCCTCGACGGCCTCGCGCAGCGCCTCGGGCGTGATCATTCCGGCGTCGTCGAGCGCTGGCCTGCCCACCTCGGCCCCCTCGTGGCGCTGCAGCCATGAGACGGAGTCGAGGACGGCGTGATGCTCGATCGCAGCGGTGAGCACCCGCCGCCGCGCGCGGTCCGCGGCCCGCCGTGCCCAGAATAGCCCCTTGACGGCTAGATTGTCCGCCTCGGTTCCGCCGCTTGTGAAGATCACCTCGCTGGGACGGGCGCCGTAGGCGGCGGCGATCTGCTCCCGCGACTCCTCGACGACCCGGCGCGCCCGGCGGCCCGCATTGTGCAGCGAGGAGGGATTGCCGAGCTCGGCAAGCTCCTCGGTCATCGCCTCGATGGCCTCGGGCAGCATCGGGGTGGTCGCCGCGTGGTCCAGGTACACGGGCGAGGCCGGCGCCCGGCGGCCACCGCCGGCATCGAGGTATCCCATGATGAATCAGCCTAGTGCCGTGTCACTCAACATTTGCCCGGTGGCCGGGTGGAGCTGGCTGATGCGCCCCCTCAGCCCTGTGACCGCTTCTGGATCTGCTCCGTCAGCTGCGGGACCACCTGGAAGAGGTCACCGACCACGCCGAAGTCGGCCAGCTCGAATATCGGGGCCTCCGCGTCCTTGTTGATCACCATGATGGTCTTGGACGTCTGCATGCCGGCCCGGTGCTGAATGGCCCCGGAGATGCCGATGGCCAGGTACAGCTGCGGCGACACGGTCTTCCCGGTCTGGCCGACCTGGAACTGGTGCGGGTACCAGCCCGCGTCGGTCGCGGCGCGGGACGCGCCCACAGCGGCCCCGAGTGAGTCGGCAAGCTTCTCGATCAGCGCAAAGTTCTCGCCGCTGCCCACCCCACGGCCACCGGAGACCACGATCGAGGCCTCGGTGAGCTCGGGCCGCTCCCCGCGCTCCTGCACCACACGCTCGATGACGTGCGCGCTCTTCGCCACGTCGCTGGCCTGGAAGCTCACGTTCTCGGACTCGGCGGCCCCCGGCGCTGGCTCCGGTGCCACGGCGTTGGGGCGCACGGCCACGATCGGCGTGCCGGTGCGGACCTTGGACTGGACGACGATGGCGCCGCCGAAGATCGACTGCTCGGCGACCAGGTCATCGCCGAGGTCGACGGCGTCGGTGATCAGGCCAGAACCCGTCTTCACCGCCAGCCTGCCCGCGACCTCCCGGCCTTCGGCCGTGCTCGCTACCAGCACCGCCAGCGGCGACTTGTCGGCCACAAGGCCGGCCAGCAGCTCTGCCTTGGGCGCGACAACGTACTCGTTCAGCTCGTCTCCATCCGCGATGTACACCTTGGCGGCGCCGAACTCGGCCAGCCGCCCCCGGCCGCCGTCGGCGCCGGGCCCGGCCCAGACGACCGAGGGCTCGCCGAACCGGCGGGCCAGGGTCAGCAGCTCGCAGGTGACCTTCTTGACCGTCTCGCCGTCGTGCTCGGCGAGGACCAGGATCTCAGCCATGTATTGGGGCCCCTCCAGCCTCGGATTGAACGCAGCCTGCGTGAGCCCAGGCTCAGATGAACTTCTGCGCGGCGAGGAACTCGGCCGCCTTCACGCCGCCGTCCCCTTCGTCCTTGACGATCGTGCCTGCCTGCCGCGGCGGCCGCTTCGCGAAGCTGACCACCTCGCTCGCCGCGGAGCCGAGGCCCACCTGGCCGGGATCGAGGCCGATGTCCGCCAGGCTCAGCGTCTCGACGGGCTTCTTCTTTGCCGCCATGATCCCCTTGAACGACGGGTAGCGCGGCTCGTTGATCTTCTCGACCACGCTCACGACCGCGGGCAGGCTCGCCTCGACCCGGTCGTACCCGTAATCGGCCTGCCGGTTGATGGAGATCGCGCTCCCGTCCACGTCCACCTTGCTGGCGAAGGACAGCTGCGGCACGCCGAGCCGCTCGGACAGCATCGCGGCCATCACGCCCATCCGGGCGTCGGTGGACTCCGAGCCCAGGATCACCAGGTCGAACCTGATCCGGCCGAGCACCGCGGCGAGCGCCGCCGACGTTGCCAGCGCGTCCGACCCGTGCAGCGTGTCGTCGAGAAGGTGGACCGCCTTGTCGGCGCCCATCGACAGCGCCTTGCGGATCGACTCGCTCGCCTTCTCCGGCCCCATCGACAGGATCGTCACCTCGCCGCCATTCGCCTCGGCCAGGCGCAGGCCCTCCTCGATCGCGTACTCGTCGAGCTCGTTGATCACCGCGTCCGCCGCGTCACGGTCCAGCGTCGAGTCGGACGGCCTGAGCGTGCGCTCCGACCACGTGTCGGGAACCTGCTTCATGCAGACGACGATGTTCATAACCGGCGGCCGACCTCCCTCTGCAAACCGTGCGCCCGGCACGGTGTCACGTGACCCGACTCAGGCGAGCGCAAGAATAAGCCTGCCAAACCACGTCGGCGGGCGCAGCCCCGGGTACCGGCCACGACCTCCGCCATAGGTTACTTTCGGGTAGCCTCCGCGGCCAAAACGGCGCTCCCTGCTGTCCCGGCGCGACAGCATCCAGGCGTCATCCGTTCCGTTCCGCAGCGATCACCACTTTGGCCAGCAGCATGGCCCGGGTCATCGGGCCGACCCCGCCCGGCACCGGCGCCAGCCACCCGGCGACCTCGGCGACCCCCGGGTCCGCGTCGCCGACGAGCCCGGCATCGGTGCGCGTGATCCCGACGTCGACGACCACCGCGCCGGGCTTGATCATGTCAGCCGTCAGCAGGCCCGGCCGCCCGGCCGCGGTCACGACGATGTCGGCGTTCCTTGTGTGTACCGTGAGGTCCTTGGTGCCGGTATGGCACTGCGTCACGGTGGCATTCTCGCTGCGCCGGGTCAGCAGCAGGCCGAGTGCACGCCCGACGGTTATCCCGCGGCCGATCACGGTTACGTCCGCCCCGGCCAGCGGGATGTCGTAGTGCCGGAGCAGCGAGATGATCCCTTCCGGCGTTCCCGGCACCGGCCCGGGCTCGCCCAGAACCAGCCGCCCGAGGTTGATCGGGTGCAGGCCGTCCGCGTCCTTGGCCGGCTCCATCCGCTCCAGCAGTGGCTGCGCGTCGAGACCCGCGGGCAGCGGCAGCTGGATTATGTACCCGGTGCACGCCGGATCGGCGTTCAGCTCGTCCACGACGGCCTCGACCTCGGCCTGCGTGGCGTCGGCCGGAAGCTCCCTGCGGATGCTGGCGATGCCCACCTGGGCGCAGTCCCGGTGCTTGCCGTTGACATACGAGACGCTGCCGGGATCGTCGCCGACAAGGACGGTGCCGAGGCCGGGCGTGATGCCCCGGCGGGCGAGTTCGGCAACCCGCCGGGTGAGGTCTTCCCTGATCGCGGCGGCCGTGACCTTTCCGTCGAGGATGCGTGCGGTCATTGGATGCCCCAGTTCGTCGGTTCAGCGTGGCCGCACCGATTCTCGCAGGGCCCACGGGCAGCGCGTGCCGTCAGGGCCAGGTGGGGGCGCTCCTCAGTGGTAGAAGTGGCGGACGCCGGTGAAGTAGAGGGAGATGCCGGCGTCCTGGGCGGCGGCGATGACGTCCTTGTCGCGGATCGAGCCGCCGGGCTCGGCCACGGCGCGCACGCCGGCCGCGGCGAGCTCTTCCAGGTTGTCGGCGAACGGGAAGTACGCGTCGCTCGCCGCGACCGATCCCCGCGCCCGGTCGCCAGCGCGCCGGACCGCGAGCCGGACCGAGTCGACCCGGTTCACCTGGCCCATGCCGACGCCGACCGACGCCTCGCCGGAGGCCAGCAGGATCGCGTTGGATTTGACCGACCGGCATGCCCGCCACGCGAACGCCAGGTCCCGGAGCGCGTCCTCGTCGGCCGGCGGGCCCGCGACAAGGGTCCAGCCAGAAGGCTCGTCGCCCGGCTCGGACACCAGGTCCGGGGTCTGCACCAGCATGCCCCCGCTGACCCGGCGCCATTCCGCGGCCGGGGCGCCGGGCGCCGGGCACCGCAGCACCCGAAGGTTCTTGCGCCGCATCAGGATCTCCAGCGCGTCCGCGTCGTACCCGGGCGCAACCAGCACGTCGGTGAGAATCTCGGCGATCTGCGCGGCGAGCGCGGCGTCAACGACGCCGTTGGCGGCGATCACACCGCCGAAGGCCGACGCCGGGTCGCATTCGTGCGCCTTGCGGTGCGCCTCGGCCAGGTCGGCGCCGACCGCGATCCCGCACGGGTTGGAGTGCTTGGTGATCGCGACGCACGGCCTGGCGAAGTCGTAGGCCGCCCGCCGAGCCGCGTCGGCGTCGACGTAGTTGTTGTACGACATCTGTCTGCCGTGCAGCTGCTCCGCGCCCGCGATCCCGGCCGGCTCGCCGTCGTCGTCCCCGGACGCGCCGGGCAGGTAGAGTGCCGCGCGCTGGTGCGGGTTCTCGCCGTACCTGAGCACCTCACGGCGCGTCCAGAACCCGCCGAGCACATCCGGCAGGCCGGTGTCCCGCGCGGTCTCGTCGGGCGCGTACGCCGAAGCGAACCAGGACGCGACCGCGGCGTCGTACGCGGCCGTGTGGGCGTAGGCGCGCGCGGCCATGCGCCGCCGCTGCTCCAGCGTGAAGCCGCCGTTCGCGGCGGCCTCGGCCACATCCGGGTACATGGACGGGTCGGTGACGACGGCGACCTCGGCATGGTTCTTCGCGGCCGCGCGCACCATCGCGGGCCCCCCGATGTCGATCTGCTCGACGCAGTCCTGCGGCCCGGCCCCGCTCGCCACGGTCTGCTCGAACGGATACAGATTCGAGACGAGGAGCTGGAACGCGGCGATGCCGAGCTCGTCGAGCTGCGCCCGGTGCTCTGGCCGCGTGGTGTCGGCGAGCAGTCCCGCGTGCACCTTTGGGTGCAGCGTCTTGACGCGGCCGTCCAGGCATTCGGGGAATCCGGTGAGGTCCTCCACCTTGGTCACGGGCACACCGGCGGCAAAGATCGCCGCCGCCGACTTGCCGGTGGAGACGATCTCGACGCCGGCCCGGTGCAGGGCCGCGGCGAGCTCTTCCAGGCCGGTCTTGTCGTAGACGCTGATCAGCGCCCGGGTGATGGCTACCTTGGCCACGGTCCGATCCTCACCTTCCTGTCCTGGACGGACCATCCGTCGCGGACAAGCCGACCCACCGTATCCACGAGCAGCGCGCGCTCGGCGACCTTGATGCGCTCATGCAGGGCTGCCTCGTCGTCATCATCGAGCACGGGCACGGCCGCCTGAGCGATGACCGGGCCAGTGTCGGTCCCCGCGTCGACCAGGAAGACGGTGCACCCGGAGACCTTCGCGCCGTACGCCAGCGTCTCCCGCACCCCGTGCATGCCGGGAAACGACGGCAGCAAGGCGGGATGGGTGTTGATGACCCGCCCGCCGAAGCTGGCCAGGAACGCGGTGCCCACGAGCTTCATGAAGCCGGCGAGCACGATCAGGTCGGGCTCGAAGCGGGCGCACGCCTCGGTGAGCGCCCGGTCCCAGTCCTCGCGGGAGGGAAAGTCACGCAGCCGGCTCGTGAACGTCGGTACGCCCGCGGCCTGGGCCCGCGCCAGCGCGGCGATGTCGTCACGGTCGGCGCCGACGGCGGCGACCTGGGCGCCGTACCCGTCGCCGGCGCACGCGTCCAGCAGCGCCTGGAGGTTGGTCCCCGCGCCCGACACGAGCACGACCAGCCGTGATCTGCCGCTAACGGTCAAACTCCCTCGATGGCGTGCATCCGGACGCTCAGCGTACCGTGGCCGCCCGTGCCGACCATCCGCGCGCCCAGGAGCGTGAGCGGTCCCCGGAGGTGATGAAATAGGGAGGGGTTGCCGCCAGAACCCGATGCGATCATGAAAGAGGGATCAGCCCTGCCAGCAGACCAGAGCCCGCGGCCGCCGCTGAGCTTCCCGGAGCAGGGCGACGGGAAGCAGCCTGAGCTGCCTCGGCTGCACTTCCCCCAGCGGCCGGACGGCCAGGGCCTGGCCCCGGCGCCAGGGGGCTACCCGCCGCCACCGCCAGCCCCGCCACCCGGCAACGGGACGCCCGCCCCGCCCGGCACGCCACCCGGCAGCGCGCCGCCGGCCCCGCCCGGCACGCCACCCGGAA
>JASHQP010000323.1 GCA_030039095.1 Streptosporangiaceae bacterium | reverse complement strand
CGGCGCGCTCGTAGGACGCCATGTGCGCCTCGGCCGACGCGGCCCAGGTGAACTCCAGCGCCCGTGCCTGGCCGGCGGCGCCGAGGGACTCGCGGCGCGCCGGGTCGTCGAGCAGGGCGCGCAGGGCCGTGCGGATGCTGTCGGCGTCCGGCTCGGTGTAGGCCACCGCGTCCCCGCCCACCTCGGGCAGGGACGTGCGGTGCGTGGTCAGCACCGCCGCGCCCGAGGCCATGGCCTCGAGCACCGGCAGCCCGAACCCTTCGCCGGTGCTCGGGAACGCGACGACGGTAGCCCCGCCGAGGAAGCCGGGCAGGTCGCTGAAGTGCAGGTAACCGGGGCGGATCAGGCGCAGGTGGGCGGGCACGTTCGCGACCGCCGCGTCCACCTCGTCGCTCCAGCCGCTGCCGCCGGCCAGGACCAGTGCGGGCGGCTCGCTGAGGTCCGCCACGGCCTCCACCCAGCCGTTGATGAGCGCGGGCACGTTCTTGCGCGGCTCCAGCGCGCCCAGGTAGGCGACGTAGGGCTTGCCGTGCAGGCCGAGCCGGTCGGAGATCTGGCGCAGCTTGTCCTCGGCGGGCTGGTGGAACACCGCGTGGTCCACGCCGTGGTAGGCGACGTCGATCCTGGTCGGGTCCGCGCCGAGCACGCGCACCAGTTCGTCCCTGGTGGCCTTGGACGGGACGATGAGCCGGGTGGCGCGGCGGGCGGAGGTCCTGATCGCCGACTTGTAGAACGTCGCGGTCACCGGGTTGTGGGCATCCGGCTCGGTGAAGAACGTCAGGTCGTGCATGGTCACCACGATCGGTGCACCGGGCCGCAGCGGCATCGAGTAGTGCGGCGCGTGGATCACGTCCGCGCCGACCTGCTGTGCCACCAGCGGCAGCCCGCTCTGCTCCCAGGCCAGCCTGGCGGGCCGGTGCGCGATGGCCGGCGGGCCGGCCACGATCCGCGCGCTGGGCACCAGCCGCCCGTACCGCTCCTCGTCGGCGCGCTGGCACGCCACGGCCAGGTCTGCCCCTGCTGCGCCGAGCGCGCAGACCAGCCCGTCGACGTAACGGCCGAGCGCGCCACGATCCGCGGGCACAGCGGTCGCGTCAACAAGAACACGTGGCGCCACGACCGGTTCGGCTCCTCTCAGCAGGCCTGCCAGGGGGCATGCCCAGCCAGCGGCAGGCGAGCTTTGCTCTGGATGTCCCGTCAGCACCGAGCGTACGCCCTCTCGGGCGGCGGCGTGTCCGTGCAGCGACGCCGCAGAGCGGATTGACCAAAGCCGGCCCGTTCCAGCCGCTCGTCAGCTGACCAGCCGCTGCCCAGCGGTCACGCCGCGGCTACGGGCTGGCCGACGGCGACGGCGACGGGGTCGCGGTCTTGCCGCTGCCCTGCGCGGCCGCCGTGGCCTCGTCCAGCGCCTTCTTCATCTGGGCCAGGTCATTTGCGTAGAGGATGAGGTTGTCGCTCCTGAGCGCCGCCTGAGCCTGGCTGTAGTAGCTCTCGGCCTGCTGCAGGAACTTCAGCACTGCCGGGTTCGTGCTCTGCGGGTGGCTGCTCGGCGGCGGGGTGGTTCCCGGGCTGGTCGTCGCCGGCGCGGTCCCGAACACGCCCTGCAGCGCCCTTTGCAGGGTGGTTCCATACCCCACCTGGCCGTCGAAGTACACGAGCATGGCCTGCAGCGTGGGATAGGCACCGGAGCTGCCCGTCTGCGACTGGGATACGTAGACAGGCTCGAGGTACACCAGGCCGCCGCCGACCGGCAGCGTGATCAGGTTGCCCTCGATCACCCTGGACCCGCCCTGGCGCAGCAGCGTCAGGGCCGACGCCACTGTCGCGTTCGACTCGAAATCGTTCTGCACCTGCTGCGGGCCGCGGATCGTGGTGTCCTGCGGCAGCTGCAGCACCCGGATCGTGCCATAGCCCTTGCTCAGCGGGTTGCTGTTCACTTCCATGAACGCGGCCATGTTGGGCCTGCCACGCGGGGTGAGGGACGTGACCAGCGAGAACTCCGGCTGTGGCTGGCCCGGCATCGTCATCGTCAGGTAGTAGGGCGGCTGGCTGGAGTTGTTGGGGTTGGTGCCGCTCGGGTCGGTGGGCACCTGCCAGAAGTTCTGCCCACTGTAGAACTCCGGAGCCTGCGTCACGTGGTACTGCGACAGGATCTGCCGCTGCGCCTCGAACAGGACCGGCGGGTACCGCAGGTGCTGCAGCAGGCCCTTGGGTATGGAGCTCTCCGGCTTGATCACGCCGGGGAAGGCCTTCTTCCACGTGTCGAGCACCGGGTCGTTGCCGCCCCACTGGTACAGCGTGACCGCGCCGGTGTACGCATTCACGACCGCCTTGACCGAATTGCGGATGTAGTTGACCTGGTCGGCAGGGCCGACGATCGAGCCGCCCGGGCTGTAGCTGTCGGAGCTGGCCTGCGACAGGCTCAGCCGCTGCGAGTAGGGGTAGTCGTCGGTGGTCGTGTACGCGTCGACCATCCAGTAGATCTGGCCGCCGACCACGACCGGGTAGGTGTTGCTGTCCAGGGTGAGGAACGGCGCGACCTTTTCCACCCGGGACAGCGGGTCCCTTATGTACATGATCTTCGAATTGGCGTCGATGGCGCCGGACAGCAGGATGTTGGGCTCGCGGAACTTGATCGTATACAGCAGCCGGTTCAGCAGCGACCCGATCGGGACGCCGCCGCTGCCGGCATAGGTGGTGTTCGCCTGGCCGCCGGCGCTGGAGTTGGGGTAGTCCAGCTCGAGCTGGTGGGTGTCGACGATCGCGTAGCTCGTCTCCTGCTCGCCGAAGTACACCCGGGGCTGCCTGACGTCGAGCTCGCCCGACGGCGGGATGTCGCTCTCGGTGAAGTCGGGGTTGCCGCCGCTCGACGTCTCGTTCGCCGCCGCGGCCACGAACCCGAAGCCGTGGGTGTAGACGAGGTGACTGTTGATCCAGTTGTCCTGGCCCGCCGGCGGGCCCGACATGTCGCGGACGCCGACGATCATGTCCTCGGGCACGGAGCTGCCCGCCACCGGGTACCTGTCGACCGACAGCACATCGTCGAACTTGTAGTAGCCCTTGACCTGCTGCAGCTGCTGGAACGCCGCCGACACCACGCCGGGATCCAGCTGTCGCACGTCGGGGAACGCCGCGACCTGGCTGGCCAGCTGCGACGTCGGCTCGGACGACGTGGCCGAATAAGGCGTCGTCTGGACCCTGGTGAGCCCGAACGCGGTGCGCGTGCTCTTTATCTCGCGGGCGAGGTACGGGCCCTCCTTGGCGAGCTCGTTCGGCTTCACCACGAACTGCTGCACGATCGCCGGGTAGAGGCCGCCCACGATCACGGCGGAGAGCACGAGCAGGCCAAACCCCACGGCGGGCAGCATCGCGTTCCGGCGGATCGCGCCGGCGAAGAACAGGGCCGCGCAGATCACCGCGATCACCGCCAGTACGGTCTTGGCCGGGAGCACGGCGTTCACGTCCGTGTACGAGGCACCGGTCTGCACCACGCCGCGCTGCGAGAAGTCGATGCCGTAGCGGTCCACCCAGTACGCGACGGCTTTGAGCAGCATGAACACGCCGATGAGCACGAACAGATGAGCCCGGGCACCCTGGGTCGCGCGCTCGCCGCGCAGCTGCAGCCGCAGCCCGCCATACAGGTAGTGCACGACGGCGGCCGCCATGATCGACAGCAGCACGCCCGCGAACAGGAAGCTGAGCACCATCCGGATGAACGGGTAGTCGAAGACGAAAAAGGAGATGTCCACGTGGAACTGGGGGTCTTTGACCCCGAACGAGGTCCGGTTCTCGAACAGCAGCCAGGTTCGCCAGCTGCCCGCGGCGGCGAGGCCGGAAATGAGCCCGATCAGGCCGAGGATCACGCCCACGACGAGCCGTCTGTGTGGCTCGATGGCCAGCCGGTACGCCTCGAGCCCTTGCTGCTGGGGAGAGATCGGCCGCAGAGGTGAGGTCGGCTGCTGAGGCGGGATCGGGCGCTGAGGCGAGATCGGCCGCTGAGCCGGCCTGAGCCGGTAGGCCAGCCGGATGTTGACGCCGATGATGGCCGTCATGAATGCGGCGGCGACGGCGAACAGCGCCCACTTCACCCCGTAGGTGATGCCAAATACCGACGTGTAGCTGACCGCGCGGAACCACAGCCAGTCGGTCCACACGCCGGCGCCGACGAAGACGATCACGATCAGCGCGATCAGCCCCGCCAGCACCGGGATCACGTGTTTCGACCACCGTGGCAGCGCGATGGGTTTGCCTGGCGGCCGGGAGTGGCCGGTAGATCGGAAGGCCACGCCTCCCCCTTAGCTCAGCTCAGGCAGCGGTACATTGACGGCAACTTACCGGCATTGGGCACAGTTCCCGCGGCCATTCCCGGTGTTGCGGAGTGACGCCCCTTTCAGCACGAAGGAACCGGCTTGCCCGCCTTCAGTGCGTCTAGGGCCGCTATGGCACCGGCCAGGGAGCTTACCTTGATCAGGTGCATGCCAGCGGGCACCGCCCCCGCGGCGTCCGGGCAGTTCGCCGCGGGGGTCAGGAAGATCGTCGCCCCGGCCGCGCGCGCGCCCGCCATCTTCTGCTGGATCCCGCCGATCGGCTCAACGGTGCCGTTGGCCTCGATCTCCCCCGTGCCGGCGATGAACCGGCCGCCGGTCAGGTTGTCCGGGGTGATCTTGTCGATGAGACCCAGCGCGAACATCAGCCCGGCGCTGGGCCCGCCGATGTTCCCGACGCTGATCGACACCGTGAACGGGAACGTGAAGCTCTCCACCAGGTACACGCCGATCTCGGGCTCTCCCTGGACGTCGGCGGTGGTCAGCCGGACCGGGACGGTCCGGCCGTGCCGCAGGATGGTCAGCTGCACCGTGGCGCCCGGCTTGCGCTCCTTGACCAGGGTCCCGGCGTCGGCCCGGCAGCTCACCGGCGTGCCGTCGACGGCCGTGATGACGTCGCCGGGGCGCAGCACGCCCGCGGCCGGCATGCCCTTGATCGTCGACTGGACGGTGTCGATCGTCTTGAAGCCGATCCCGAGCTGGCACAGCGCGGCGGCCGTGGCCGCCTGCTGCGAGTTCGCCATCTCCTCGGTGTCCTGCTGCGCCACCTGCTGCGACGTGTCACCCGGTGTGAAGATCTCCGACGACGGCACGACGGCGTCGTGCGGGCTCAGCCAGGAGCGCAGCGCGGCGAAGATGTTGAAGTCGGTTCCGGGACCGCCGAAGAAGGACACCGTCACCATGTTGAGGTTGCCCGTCGTCGGGTAGACCCGGTGCCCCGTGACCCGTATCAGCGGCTTGCCGCTCAGCGTGCCGAGCGTGTTCAGGGTCGGACCGGGGGTCAGCGCAACGTATGGCACCGGCGCGACCACGGCGACGGCAAGCGCGATCAGGACTCCGGCTGCTGCCACGAGCAGCGTGACGGATCGGCGGGACATGGGGGAAGACTACGCGCTGTTGACCCACTCGCCTCCGCCGCCGACGTACTGCTGGTGCTTCCAGATCGGCACGGTCTGCTTGAGCTCGTCGATCAGCGCCCGGCAGGCGTCGAACGCGTCGCCGCGGTGGGGGCTGGACACGGCCACGACCACCGCAAGATCGCCGACGGCGAGGTCGCCAACCCGGTGCACGGCCGCGACGGCGGTGACGCTGAAGCTGGCCGCGACCTTCTCCGCGACCCGCCGTAGCTCCGCCGCTGCCGAGGGATGCCCGCTGTAGCCGAGGCGGGCCACATCCTGGCCATGGTCATGGTCGCGGACCGCGCCGACGAACAGCGCGATACCGCCCGCCGCCGGGTCCGAGACCGCGGCGAGGGCCTCGTCGACCGACAGCGGCGTGTCCCGCAGCTCGGCTAGCCGGATCGTGTCCACAGTGTCAAGTTATCGCGGCCGCTCAGGTGCTGCGGCGCCGGCGCCTGACCTCGCGCACGATCGCCGCCGTCCCGATGACGGCGACGGTGGCGCCCGCGGCGGTGATCGTCGCGTCCTTGCGGTCCAGCCGCCGGCCGGCCAGCGCGTGGTGGCCGCCGCGCTGCTCGAGCAGGACCGCGAGGGCCGCCTGGTTGTCGAAACCGGGCTTCCAGCCCGCCTCCCGCAGGGCAGCGCAGTCCACCACCCACGGGTACACGACGAAGTGCAGGTCGGTCACCAGGGCGGGAGTCATCCCCGCCCGGTGCAGCCGCTGGGCGGTGCCGAAGGTAAGCCCGGGCGGCAGCTCGATCTGGCGCAGCCCGGACAGTTCCTCCACCTGCTCCTGTTCCAGCCATCCGTCGCAGCCTACGGCGAACTTCCCGGTCACCTCGCCGGCCGCGGCCAGCTCGAGCGCCGACACCAGGTCGTCGACGTGGCAGAACTGCCAGCGCGGGGCGCAGCCCTTGACGGCCAGCAGCCTGGGCGCTTCGAAGTGCCGGGTGATCAGGGTGTCCACGCCCTCACCGACCAGCGCGGCCGGACGGACAACCGTGACGGCCATGCCCGGGTTGGCCGTCGGCGAGCGCTGTGCCAGCTGCTCGATCTCCAGCAGGTCGCCGACCACGCTGCCGTCGAGGTCAACGCTCAGCGGCGCGTCCTCGGCCAGCGGCACCGGGTTGTCCGGCTGCGCGCCGTACACCATCGCGCTGGTCACGAGCACGACCCGGCCCACCCGCCCGGCTGCCGCGGCGGTCAGAACGGTCTGCGCGCCGCGGACGTTGAACGCCCGCCGGGACCGGGCATCGGAATCCGGCGCCAGGTCGACGTCGGTGTGCACGACGGCGTCCACCCCGGCGAGCCGCCCGGCCAGCGCCGGATCGCGGATGTCCACAACCCGCCAGGTCACGCCCGTCGCGTCCCCGCGGTGGCCGTCGATGGCGATCACCCGGCCGATCCTGTCCGATGCCGCCAGCCGGACCGTGAGCGCGTGACCGAGGCCGCTGGCCGCCCCGGTGACGGCGACCACCGGGCCCCGCCCGCGCCCCTCTGCGCCCCTCGCCGGGCCCGGCCTGTGCACGGCCTCGCCACTGCGCGTCCCGCGGCTGCTCACCGGGTGTCCAGGGCGGTGTCCAAGGCCTGACGGCGGGCCGGCGTGGCTGCGCCGTTGGCGAACCTGGCATCTCGATTGCTCACCACGGCGTGCTCCCGGGATAACGTGGCGGACGTGGACTCTTCCATCCTGCC
>JASHQP010000322.1 GCA_030039095.1 Streptosporangiaceae bacterium | reverse complement strand
GCACGCCGCGCCGCTGGTCGCCGCCGACATCGGCGCGTCCGGCGCCGCGGCGATCGACCTCAGCGCGGCCTGCACGGGATTCCTTTCCGGCCTGGTCATCGGCGCCGGGATGATCGAGTCCGGCCGGGCGCGGGCTGTCCTGGTGATCGGCGCCGACATGCTGTCCCACTACCTCGACCGGGACGACCCGCAGTCGGCGATGCTGTTTGGCGACGGCGCCGGTGCCGCGGTGCTCACCGCGGTCGAGGGCGGCTCGCGGGTCGGCCCGGCCGTGCTGAGTTCCGACGGGCAGCGCCGCGACCTGATCCGCCTGGCCCGCGACGAACTGCTGATCCGCATGGACGGCCCAGCGGTGTACCGGCACGCCGTGCGCCTCATGTCCGACGTCACGCAGCAGGCGCTGCTCCGGGCCGGGCTGACCGTGGCCGACATCGATCTGTTCGTTTACCACCAGGCGAACAGCCGTATCATCGACGCGGTCGGGCGGAACCTGCGCCTCGACCCGGCGCGCGTGGTGGACGTGGTCGGTTCGTTCGCCAACACCTCGGCCGCGTCGCTGCCGATCGCGCTCGCCGAGGCGCAGCGCGGCGGGCGGCTGCACGACGGAGACCGGGTGCTGCTGGTCGCGTTCGGCGCCGGCCTGGTCTGGGGCGGGGTCGTCGTCACGTGGGGACGGCCGGCTGGCTGAACCGAACGCTATCGCCGGAGTTATCATTATTTGGAAACCCCTGTGTCACCCGGGGCTCATGTGGCGGGGGCCATGCGTCACCCCGGGTGAGGAGCACTGCTGCGCGCGAGCCCCACTTCGCCGCTGCGGCGGGGTCTGCTTCGTGCGCCCCGCGGGCACGCCGGGGCTGCGCGGATGTTCAACCAACTGCGCCGGCCGCTCGTCTTCATATGGGGTCACCTTGACTGGCAGGAGACGCAAATGCACCTCCCGGTGCTGTCGACGGGCCTTGGGCTGCGGGAGATCGAGGTCGCCGGAGCGGCCGGCGTCTGGTTCCGGCTGGCCGACGGCCGGCGCGTGATCGACGCGAGCAACACCGCCGCGCCGCTCGGCCACTGTCACCCCGACCTCGTCGCCGTGGTCCGCGGCGCGTCCGGCAGCCCCGCGCTCAACGAGGGGTGGGCCTGGCGCGGCCGCCAGCAGGCAGCCGACGACCTGCTCGAGCACGTGTTCGCCGGCGAGGAGGACTGGATCGGCGCGATCCGCTTCTGCACCAGCGTCAGCGAGGCCAACGACCTGGCGCTGGGCCTCGCTCAGGTGCTGACCGGCCGGGCCCCTCTGGTGACCAGGGAACGCGCCTACCTCGGCACGGTGGGCCTGTCCCGCGAGGTGACCACGCAGCCGCAGTGGCACGGCGGGCTCTCGTCGTATGGCGGGGGCTGGCGTCCGGTCCCGCACCTCGCCGACGTCCGCGTGATTCCGGCGCCGGTCTGCTCGGTACACACCCCGTGCGCGCCGGAAGGCGACTGCCGCTGCCTGCCCGACGACCTGGCCGGCCCGCTCGCCGACTCGGCCGCCGTGATCATGGACTACAGCCAGGGCGGCGTCTACCCCGCTCCGGCCTACCAGGACAAGCTCGCCGGCGCGGCCCGCGCGGCGGGCGCGCTGTGGATCGCCGACGAGGCGGTGACCGGGCTCGGCCGCCAGGGCCAGTGGCTGACGGTGCAGCGCGGCGAGTCCCGCCCGGACATCATCACCCTCGGCAAGGGCCTGGCCGGCGGCGTGACGCCCGCGGCCGCCGTGGTCCTGTCGAAGCGCGTCGCCGACCTGCTGCGCGACCAGCGCTGGCAGTCGTTCAGCACGTTCCGCGGCCACCCGCTGACCGTGGCGGCGATCGGCGCCACCGTGCGCCGAATCGCGAGGGAAGGCCTGGTGGAGCGCGCGGACGCACTGGACGCGATGCTCCGCAGGAGGCTGGGGGAGCTTGCGGCCGCCCACTCCTGCGTGCGGCGGGTCGCAGGGCTCGGCCTGCACTGGACCGTCGACCTTCGCGGCGAGAGCTGGCGGGACTGGCACGCCGACAGCGGCGAGCCGACCCCGGCCGACAAGATGCTCGCGGCGGCGCTCGACGTCGGCGTGCTGATCGCCGCGAACGCCGAGGCATCGCTGCTGATCGCCCCGCCGCTGATCGTCAGCGACAGCGAGCTAGAGACGATCCTGGCTGCGCTCGACCGGGCGCTGTCGATCGCCGACAAGACGCTGTTAGCGGACGAGCCGGCGACGGACGCCGGACTCGAGCGAGCCACGGCGCCCTGACGCCGAACCCTCCGGCGACTTAACCCATTGGGCGGCACCGGCATGCCCTATTAGGCTCGCTGGCATGCCGCTGACGGTGACGGACATCTATCGCTACCCGGTCAAGTCGTGCCGCGGGGAGCGGCTGCCCGAGGCGGTGGTCGAGCCGTGGGGCCTGGCCGGGGACCGCCGCTGGATGATCGTGGACCCGTCCGGCGACGTGGTGACCGCGCGGGAGCGCCCGCCGCTGCTGCTCGTCACGCCGTTCCCCGGGGACGGCGTGATCCGGCTGACCGGGCCCGGCATGCCGGACCTGACCGTGGCGGTCCCGCGCGGTGACGACCTCATCCCGGTGACCGTGTGGGACAGCAAGCTGCTCGCCGCGCTGGCCGGCTCGGCCGCCGACGCGTGGCTCAGCGAGGTGGCGGGGGAGCCTGTGCGGCTGGTCTACCTCGACGACCCGACCCGGCGGCGGCCCAATCCCCGCTACAGCCGCGACGATGACCGGGTCTCGTTCGCCGACGGCTTCCCGCTGCTGCTCACCGCGGAGAGCTCGCTGGCCGAGCTCAACGAGCAGATCGTGGCGGGCCCGCTCGCCGCCGAGGGCCCGCTGCCGATGCGGCGGTTCCGGCCGAGTGTGGTGGTGGCCGGCGCCGAGCCGTGGGCCGAGGACGGCTGGCGGCTGCTGAGCATCGGCGACGTGACGTTCCGGGCCGTCAAGGGCTGCGACCGGTGCGTGCTGACCACCATCGACCCGGACACCGCGGCCAAGGGAAAGGAGCCGATCGCCACGCTGGCCCGCACCCGGCGCTGGGACGGCAAGACGTGGTTCGGCGTGAATTTGATCCCCGACCCAGCCGGTCCCGCCGGTCCCGCCGGACCACCCGGACCACCCGGCCCGCCGCGGCCCGTCGGCTCGATCAGGGTCGGCGACCCGGTCCGGATCCTGGAGCAGGCGGACCACTCGGACGGCCCGCTGCGCTGACCGGCGTCAGCCCGTCCGCTCCGGAGCGGGCCGGCCGCCCGGACCGCGCTGACCGCGCCACCGGGCAAAACGAGACGGCCGGTATGCTAATGCGCAGATGACTGCCAGCCCCCGCGCCCCCCAGGCGCCGGGTGTCCGCCGCGACGCCCACCGCCGCCCGATACTGATCGCGCTCATGGTCACCATGGCGCTGTCGGCGGTCGACAACACGATCGTGTCCACCGCGCTGCCGCAGGTGGTCCGCGATCTCGGCGGGTTCACGCTTTTCAGCTGGGTCTTCTCCGGCTACCTGCTGACCCAGACCGTGTCGATCCCGATCTACGGCAAGCTCGCCGACCAGTGGGGCCGCAAGCCGATCCTGATCGCCGGGACCGTCATCTTCCTGTCCGGCTCCGCGTTGTGCGCGTCGTCGTGGGACATGGTGAGCCTGATCTGCTTCCGCGGCCTGCAGGGGATCGGGGCCGGCGCAATCATGGCGACGGTCAACACGCTGGCCGGTGACCTGTACGAGCTGAAGGACCGGGGCCGGGTCCAGGGCTGGCTGGCCAGCGTGTGGGGGATCTCGGCCGTGTTCGGCCCGACGATCGGCGGGTCGCTGGCCCAGTACGCGTCCTGGCGGTGGATCTTCCTGATCAACCTGCCGCTGGGCGCGACCGCGATCGCCCTGATCGCGCGCTTCCTGCATGAGCAGGTGGCCAGGACCCGGCACCGCATCGACGTCGCCGGTGCGGTTGCCGTGCTGGTGGCCGCCGGCGCGCTGGTCTTCGGCCTGCTGCAGGGCGGTGTCGCCTGGGCCTGGCTGTCCGCGCCGAGCATCGCGGTATTCGCCGTGGCCGCCGTGGCCACCGGGGCGGCCCTGCTCGCCGAGCGCCGGGCCGCCGAGCCGATCCTGCCGCCGTGGCTGTGGCGGCAGCGCGCGGTCACCGGGTCAGCGATCGCCGCGTTCGGGCTCGGGCTGCTGGTCATCGGGCCGACCACGTTCCTGCCCACGTACGGCCAGCTCGTGCTCGGCCTTGGCGCGGTGGCCGCCGGGGCGGTGCTGGCCTCGATGAGTTTCGGCTGGCCGCTGGCCACCTCGCAGTCCGCCCGGCTGTTCCTGCGGCTGGGGTTCCGCGACACCGCGCTCATTGGCGGCGTGATCTGCCTCGTCGCCGTCGCCGCGTTCCTGCTGTTCCCGCCCGTGTCGCCGGTGTGGCAGCCGGTCGCCGACACGTTCTTGCTCGGCGGCGGGCTGGGCCTGCTGTCGGTGTGCACGGTGGTGGGACCGCAGTCCACGGTGGGCTGGAATCAGCGCGGCGTGGTCACCGGCTCTGTCATGTTCTGGCGGTACCTCGGGCAGAGCGTCGGCGCTGCCGTGTTCGGCGCGATCTTCAACACGAGCCTGAACGCCACGCTCCGTGCCGCGCCCGGCGACCTCCGGGCCCGCCTGCCGCGCACGGTCAGCGGGGTCAGCGCCACGATCGGCCACTCCAGCGCACTGGGACCCGCGGCCAGCTACCTGCGCGACGCCATTTCAACGGCCACGCACCACGTCTACGCCGGCCTGGTCGTGGCCAGCGTGCTCACGATCGCGGTGATCATGGTGATACCCCGGCGGATGCCGTCGGCCGGACCGGACCAGATCGCGGATGCACCGGACGCGGCCGCCCAGCCGCGCTCGTAGCGGCTGCCTACCGGTCCTGGAGGACCGCGAGGATGTTGCCCGCCGGGTCGGTGAACCAGGCGATGTACGGCCCGCCGGCCCGGCAGATGCCCCGCTCGTCCTGTTCGATCCCCTCATACCGCTCGAACCGCACCCCGCGCGCGGTCAGCCCGTCGACCGCGGCCTCGATGTCGTCGACCGGAAAGTTGAGGATCGTGTAGGTGGCGGGCGTGTGGCCGGTCTTGGGGTAGACGAGCGTGTCCCTGCCGCCCGCGAGGTGCAGGGTCATCAGGCCGTGCTGCTCGGAAGTCTTGATGCCGAGCGTCTCGGCGTAGAACCTCCGCGCCGGCTCGAGGTCGTCGACGGCGAACCCGCTGAATGCCTTCGTGTCCGCGAACATGGCCGCACTCCTCCTTCTGCCTTTGCCCAGGAAGACGGAGATGTGGCGCAGAACTCATCGACGCCACGAAAAGTCCGCGCGAGATGCCCGGAACAATCTGCGCCGGGCGGCGTTAGCTATGATTGAGCCTTCAACTACATTCACCGAAAGGCGCACCGATGCCCAACCTGACCATCATCGTCGGCTCGACCCGGCCGGGCCGTGCGGGCCTGCCGATCTCACAGTGGTTCACCGCGCGCGCCAAGGACCACGGCGGCTTCGACGTGACCGTCGTTGACCTGGCCGAGCTCGACCTGCCGATGCTCGACGAGCCGAGCCACCCGCGGCTGGGGCAGTACACCAAGCGGCACACCAGGGAGTGGAGCGCGCTCATCGACGCCGCAGACGCGATCGTGTTCGTTACCCCGGAGTACAACTACGGCTACCCGGCGTCGATCAAGAACGCGATCGACTACCTGCACAAGGAGTGGAACTACAAGCCGGTCGGCTTCGTCTCCTACGGCGGCATCGCCGCGGGCACCCGCGCGGTGCAGCAGCTCAAGCAGGTGCTGACCACGCTGCGGATGTTCCCGGTGTTCGAGAGCGTGAACATACCGTTCCACACCAACTTCCTCGATGAGGAAAACGTCCTGGTGCCGAACGAGATCATGGAGCAGGCCGCCGGCGCGATGCTGAACGAGCTCGCCCGTACCGAGGCCGCGCTGCGCCCGCTGCGGTCGTCCTAAGCCGGCAGCGGCCGCTCGTGCACGATCCGCTTCATGACCAGCGTTGAGGTCATGCGCTGCACGCCGGGCAGCGCGGTCAGCCGGTCGTCCTGCAGCCGCTGGTAGGCGGCCAGGTCGGTGGTGACCACGCGCAGCAGGTAGTCGGGGTCGCCGAAGAGCCGCTCGGCCTGCACCACGTCCGGGATCGCCGCGAGCCCGTCCTCGAAGCTCATCAGCGTCTCGCGGTCCTCCTGGCGCATGGTCACGAACACCAGCGCCTCGAAGCCAAGGCCGACGGCCTCGGCGTCCACCACCGCGCGGTAGCCGCGGATCGCGCCGCTGCGCTCCAGCGCGCGCAGCCTCCGGTGGCACGGCGAGACGCTGAGGCCCACGCGCGCGGCGAGTTCGGTGACCGTCAGGCGCCCGTCCTGCTGCACCGCAGCAAGGATTTTGCGATCCAGCGCGTCCATGGAGTCTATTATTCCATCTTTCAGGGCCTGAGTGACAATAGTTAGCAACACTTTCGGCTCAATCGGAGTTAGTTTTCTCTCAGATTCCGGATTTGAGGGAGAACTTTCCATGGCTGCGAGTTCGGTCATCGCGTTCTGGGTGGTTGCCCTGCTGCTGATCATCGTTCCGGGCGCGGACTGGGCGTTCGTGCTCGGCGCAAGCCTGCGGGGCAGCTCGGTGGTGCCCGCCGTCGGCGGCCTGGTGCTCGGGTATGCCGGGATCACGATCGTCGTGGCGGTCGGCGTCGGTGCGGTCGTTGGCCGGTCCCCGGCGCTGCTCAACGCGCTCACAATCGTCGGCGGCTGCTACCTGATCTGGCACGGGGCGATAACCGTCGCCAGGCCGTCGGCGCCGATCCCCACGGCAGCAACCCCGCCCGCCGGGGCGGGGGCGCCCGCCAGAACCCGGCCTGCCGGGGCGGCCGCTCGCGTCGACCCCCCACGCGCCGGGACCGGCCGGGCCGTGCTGGTCAGGGGCGTGGGCGTCAGCGCGCTCAACCCCAAGGGCCTGCTGATTTTCCTGGCCCTGCTGCCGCAGTTCACCAGCGCGCGCTGGAGCTGGCCGATCACCGCGCAGCTCGGTCTCCTCGGGCTGGTCTTCGTGGTCAGCTGCGCGGTGTTCTACCTGGGCCTCGGGTCCGCGGCGCGGAGGGTCCTGGCCTCGAGGCCGGCGGCCGCCCGGGCCGTCACCCGCTTCTCCGGGGCGGCGATGGTCGTCATCGGGGCGCTACTGCTCGCCTGGCGCTGACCCGCGCGCCGCCGCCGCTTCGACGAGCCGCACGACGTCGTCGACATCCGCCTCGAACTCGGCGTCCCAGTCCACCGGCGCCTCGAGCCAGCGGATCAGGGCCCTGTGCCCGGGCAGCGGCTCGTCGGCCAGCAGGCCGCGGCGGGCCCGGATGTCGGATTCCGCTCGTGCGAAGCGGCCGCCGACCTCGGACGCGCCGTAGCCGAGGGCGAGGGTGGTGACCAGCCGCTCCAGGCGCGGGACGTCGGCCGGCGGGACCTCGGCGTCGAGCAGCGTGGTGTAGAAGAGATCGACGCCACCCGCCGAGTCCGCGGTGACCGAGGGGCGGGAAAACGCCAGCGCCGCCACCCATGGATGCCGGTGCGCAAGCTGCCGGGCTCCCCGCATCAGCACGCGCAGGCGCTCCTGCCAGTCAGCAGCCGAATCCCACGCCGGGCGCTCGTCGGACACCATCTGCGCGACCACCCGGCCGAGCATGCCGTCGAGCAGCGCGCCCTTGCTGCCCACGTGCGGGTAGAGCGCCATCGGCGTCACCCCGGCCCGCTCGGCAAGGGCCCGCATGGACACCGCCTCGAGGCCCTTGTCGTCGGCCAGTTCCAGCGCTGCGTCGAGGATCTCTTGCCTGCGATCCGCCATGGCTCTACACTGTAGATCTCTACAATGTAGATCACAAGTTGGAGGTGGCCGCGATGCTGATGGCCCACGGCCTGGTGAAGAGGTACGGCAGCCGCCGCGCGCTCGATGGCTTCGATCTGGAGGTCCGGCCGGGCGAGATCGTCGGCCTGATCGGGCACAACGGCGCGGGCAAGTCGACGTTCGTCGAGGTCGTCACCGGCCTGGTACGCCCGGACTCCGGAACCGTACGGGTCGGCGGCGTCGACGTGCTGCGCGACCGGCGCGCGGCCCGCGCGCTGACCGGGGTGGCGCCGCAGGAGCTGTCGCTGTACGTCAGCGCGACCGTCGGGGACAACCTGAGGCTGTTCGCCGCGCTGGTCGGCCTGCGGCGGCGCGCCCGGCAGCTGGCCATCGAGGAGGTCGCGGAGGAGCTGCAGCTCACCGGCCTGCTCGGCCAGCGCGTCGGCGTGCTCTCCGGAGGCCAGCAACGGCGGACCCAGGCCGCCGCCGCGCTGGTCGGCCGGGCGCCGCTGCTGCTTCTCGACGAGCCGACCGCGGGCGCGGACCCGGAGACCCGCGGCGCGCTGCTCCGGGCGGTCCGTGCCCGGGCTGCCGGTGGCGCGGCAGTTCTCTACACCACCCACTACCTGCCCGAGCTGGCCGATCTCGGAGCCACGATCGCGGTGGCCAGGTCCGGGCGTGTGATCGCCTTCGGCGGCCAGGACGCCCTGATCGCCGGGCTGCCGGGGGAACTGCGGCTGCGCCTCGGCGACGCCGCTGGCGCCGGATGCCTGCCGGGTTCCATCGCCAGCCGCGCCGAGGTCGTGGACGGCGAACTGCGCATCACCAGCGCTGACCCGCCCGCGGACCTTGCCGCGCTGCTCACTGCCGGATGCTCGCCGGTATCCGTCGACGTCCGCCGCGCGGACCTCGACGATCTCTATTCAGCCCTGGCCCTGGAGGCTTCCCATGCCGTCTGAGTCTGTGTACCGCACCGGTGCCGTCGTCCGCCACAACGCGATCCTGCTGCTGCGCGAGCCCGGGCCGCTGCTCAGCAGGCTGATCCTGCCGCTGCTCTTCCTCACGCTGCTGCATCCGCTGTATCAGGCGGCCCAGGGCCAGGGCGCGGGGATCGGCCAGGCGGTGATCGCCACGCTGGTCACGTTCTCCCTGCTCGGGCTCTCCATCGTGGGCGGCTCGATCCTTGTCGAGCGGATGTGGCACACCTGGGAGCGGGTCCGGGCGACCGCCGTGCGCCCGGCCGAACTGCTCGTCGGCAAGGCGGTCCCGGTGATGGCGGCGCTGCTCGCGCAGCAGGTGCTGATCGTCGGCTTCGGCGCGGCCGCCTTCGGGCTGGCCGTGACCGGCCTGCCGCTGCTCGCGCTGGCCATCGTGGCCTGGACGGTGGCCCTGCTCGGCATGGGCGCGGCGATCGGCGTGCTGGCGCGCAGCCTCAGCGAGATGTCGGTGATCTACGACGTGGGCGGCATGATCCTCAGCAGCCTCGGCGGGGCGCTGGTGCCGCTGTCCGCAATGCCGGGCTGGGTGCGGCACGTCGCGCCCGCCTCGCCCGGCTACTGGGCGGTGTCCGCGCTCGAGGATGCGCTGGCCGGCCACGCGCCCGGCACGCTGCGGGCCTGCGCGGTTCTCATCGGCTTCGCGGTGGCCTTCGGCCTGCTGGCCGCCGTACGGGTCGGCCGCGGCGCCACTCGGTCGACCCGCATGTGAGAATCAGCCACACGGCTCAGCGGCAGGGAGCGGTGCGCTATGAGTGACGTCGTGGAGCAGTACACGATCAGGCCCGTTCCCGATTCGGCGCGCCACGGCGGCGCGCGCGGCCTGCTCCCGTTCTGGTTCACGGTCAACGCGTCGGTGTACACGATCGGCCTCGGCGCCTTCGCCGCGCTCTTCCGTCTCGCCCTGTGGCCGACGATCGCAGCCATCGTCGCGGGCGCCGCGGTCGGCGGGGCGTTCATGGCGGCTCATTCCGCCCAGGGGCCGCGGCTCGGCGTGCCGCAGCTGGTCCAGAGCCGCGCCCAGTTCGGCTTCTACGGCGCGTTACTGCCAAACGCGGCGATGTGGCTGCTGTTCCTCAGCACCCTCGTCGGGGCGCTCTTCACGGCGGGCGAGGCGCTGGCCGGGCTCTGGCACATCGGCCTCGCCCAGGCGGTGACGGTCGTGTGCTTCGTGGCCTGGCTGCTGGCGGCCTTCGGCTACCGTGTCCTGCACGGCGCCACCCGGGCGATCGCCGTTGCCGCGATGATCATGGCCTGCGTGCTGCTGGCACGCCTGGCACAGCGCCTCGGTGGCGTCCCGGCCGAACCGGCCGCATTTCACGTGTCGACCTGGCTGTCGTGCTTCTCGAGCGTGGTCGTGGCTCAGGTCGCCTGGGCGCCGTATGTCGCGGACTACTCGCGATACCTGCCGGCCGGCACCAGCCCCCGGCAGGCGTTCTGGCATACCTACCTGGGCAGCGTGACCGGCGCGGCGATCTTCGCCAGCATCGGGGCGATGGCGAGCACGATCATGCGGTCTCCTGGGGTCAGCCCGATCGGGTACCTCTCCACGCTGCTGCCCGGGGCTGCATGGGTGGCCGTGATCGTGCTGCTGCTCGGCACCACCGCCGCCGCAACGGTCAACGTGTACAGCTCGGTGCTCGCCGCCCTGGCGATCGGCTCACGGAGCGGCGGCGCGGGCCCGGCGCTGGCGGTGCGGGGCATCGGCGCCGGGGTGATCATGGCGGTCGCCGGCTACCTCGCCTCCGGGATTTCGGCCAGCCTGCTGATCGACATCACGAATCTCGCCGCACCCCTGATCTACCTCGTGATCCCGTGGTCCGCCATCAACCTGGTGGACTTCTACCTGGTCCGCCGCGGCCGTTATGACGTCCGGGGCCTGTTCCTGTCCGGCGGCAGGAAACATGACGTCAACTGGCGCACGATGCTCGCGTTCGTGGCCGGCCTGGGGGCCGAGGTTCCCTTCGCGGATTCGCTGTACCCGGCGTTCGAGGGTCCGGTGGCGACCGCCTGGAACGGCCTCGACATCTCCTGGCTCGTCGGGTTCATCGTCGCTGGCGGCCTGTACTACCTGGCCAGTTCCGGCCGCAGGGCGCGCGGCACAGGTGACCAGCGCCGCCGGGATGGCCGCGACCGACTGAGCAACTAGCCGAGATCGTGGTCGCGGGCGTAGCGGATCGCTGCGGCGCGGTCCGCCGACCCGGTCTTGGCGAAGATCCGGTTGATGTGGCTCTTGACCGTGTGCGCGCTGAGGTACAGATCGGCCGCGATGTCGGGGTTGGTCTTGCCCCGGGCGATCAGGCAGAGAATCTCGGCCTCCCGCTGCGTCAGCCCGTCCGGCAGGTCCCGGGGCGGTGCCTTCGCGGATCCCGACGCGGCGGCGGCGAGCAGCGTGGCCTGGACCGCCGGGTCGAGCACGGCGAGCCCGGTCGCCGCGCTGCGCAGCGCCTGTGCGATCTCGGCCCGGTCCGCGTCCTTGGTGAGGTAGCTCCGCGCGCCGGCCCGCAGGGCAGCCAGGATCGACGAGTCATCGGCGAACGTGGTGAGGACCACGACGGCGACGTCTGGATGCTCGCCGGTCAGCCGGCGGGTGGCCTCGATGCCGTCGAGCACCGGCATGTGCAGGTCGAGCAGGATCGCGTCGGGACGGGTCTGGGCGACGACCTGCAGGGCCTGCTCGCCGTCGGCGGCCGACCCGACCACCTCGATGTCCGGCAGCAGGTCGAGCAGCACGACGAGCCCTTCCCGCACGCTGGCCTGGTCGTCGGCGACGACGATGCGCAGCGGTGCCGGTGCCGCCGGGCCTGGACGGGCGGTCATTGCGGAACCTCGGCCACGACGACCCAGTCGCCACCGGCCCGGCCGGCGCGCAGCGTTCCGTCCAGCAGCAGGAGCCGCTCGCGCAGTCCGGTCAGCCCGTAGCGGCCGTTGACCGTGGCGAGTCCCGCATCGTCGCCGTGGCCGTTCTCGGCAAGGTGATTGACCACCTCGAGGCTGGTGGTGGACTCGGCGTAGTCCAGGCGGATCCGGATGGGCTGGTGCGGGGCGTGCTTGGCCGTGTTGACGAGCGCCTCCTGTGCGGTCCTGGTGATCGCCAGCCCGGCATCGGGCGGCAGCGGCCGCGGCGCGCCGGTGACCTCGAGCGTCGCCCTGGCGCCGTGGCGGCGCTGGTGATCGGCGCCGAGCTCGGCCAGGCCCTCCGGCAGCGGCAGGGTCTCGCCGCGCAGCGCGTGCACGGCCCGGCGGGTCTCGCTGAGCCCCTCGCTGGCCATCCGCTGAGCCTGGTCAAGGATCTCGACAGCCCGCGCCTCGTCGTGCTGGTCGGTGAGCACGGCGCGAGCGGCCTGGATGTTGAGCGCGAGCGCGCCGAGCGAGTGAGCGAGCACGTCGTGGATCTCGCGCGCGATCCTGGCGCGCTCGTCCAGCGTGGCGACCGTGGCCTGCTCCTCTCGCAGCTGCTCGGCCTTGGCCAGCAGCGCCGCGTTCTGATCGGCCCTGATCCGGTGATCACGCCGGTTGCGGCCGAGCAGCAGCCCGGCGAGCAGGGTTCCCGGGTACCCGACGAGCCCCCAGGCGTCCGTGCCGAGCGGCAGCGCGAGCGATTCGAACCCGAGAGCGCCCAGCCCTGCCACGGCCCACCCGGTCACCAGGCTGTCGGCGGCGCCCGCCGAGATCGCGGCGATGAGGGCCAGGTCGAGGAAGTTCCCGCCGGTCGTGGTGGCCGACGCGGCGCCGCTGACCAGCGCGATGGTCCCGAGGATCCAGGGCACGCAGGCAGACCGGTACTTCGGCAGAAAGTCCACGGCCGCCCACGCGGCCATGGCGGCGGCCGAGATCGTGAACGCCGTGACCTGCAGCGTGACCTGAGCCCCGGCATGCTGGGTGTGCGCCGGCCAGCTCGAGGTGAACGTGATCAGGCCGACGAAGGCCAGGATGACGGTGCGCGCCGTGATGTTCGCGACCCGCAGCAGGTCAGCCCGCGCCATGACGTCCGCGACCCACTGCATGATCACATTATCGCTGGCTGGCTCCGGGATGGGCATCGGCCCGCGCGCCGATCTGGGTATGAGATCGCGCCCGCGGCTCATACCGGTCTCATACCGGGCTGCTGCGCAAACCAGTCCGCGGGGCTGACGTTTTCCTCTCCGCTCACGACGAGGCTGCTGAGCAGACGGGGGCTACCCGCCCCGGAGCCAGAAAGAAGCCGTGACGTGATTTTCCTGATTCATCTGCTCGAGCACCTGGGCGTCCCCTCGGGCGGGGCCATTGCCATCGTCATCGCTGGCAGGAAGCTGCTCGGGGTGGGCGGCGCGAAGATGGGCGTGCGCCGCGGCCATGACCGCGGTCGCGGGTCCATCCGTGGCCACCGCTGAGCGCGGGAGCGCGGCGCCTTAGTATCGACGCGTGCGGCGGCCCCGGAGGCGACATGAGTGATCCCGGCAAGTGGGTGGTGGTCGGCCTCGACAACGGCGGAACGACGAACAACGCCACCGTGCTCGACTGCGAGGACCGGTTCCTCGTCGACCGGATGGTCGAGACGCCCAGCTACGTTCGCGAGGGCCCGGAAAAGGCGATCGAGGCGCTCGCCAGCTCGTTCGAGCAGGTTCTCGAGCTGACCGGGACGCCGCGGGAGATCGTGCGCGCGGTGGGCCTCGACACGCCGGGCCCGGTCAGCTCGGACGGCGTGATCTCCTCGCGCGGGGCGACGAACTTTGGCAACCCGGACTGGCGCGGCTTCGACGTGCGCGGCGCTCTCGAGCGGGCGCTGGGCATCCGGGTGCTGTACAACAACGACGCCAACGCCGCGGCGCTGTACGCGCACCACGTGTTCTTCGGTGCCGGGGGAGACGCGGACCGGCGCTCCTCGGTGTCCGCCGTGATCGGCACCGGACTGGGCGGCGGCGTGATCGAGCGCGGGCAGGTCGTGCACGGGGCGGCCGGAATGGCCGGCGAGCTCGGGCACGTCTGGATCCCGATGGACGGGCTGCTCGCCCCCGGGCAGCCCGTTCCGGTGTGCAACTGCGGCCTGTCCGGCGATGCGGAGAGCGTCGCGTCGCTGACCGGGATCGCGAAGAACCTGCTGCCGTACTGGCTGTCCCGGTACCCGGAGCACGAGCTCGCCGGGATCAGCCCGGCGAGCACCGCGGCGAAGCTGGTCCGCGGCTACGGCGAAGCCCGGGACGAGCTCGCGCTGGAGATCTTCAGGCAGCAGGCGATGGCCGTCGGCCGGCTGTTCACGATCGCCGCCAACTTCACCGACCCGGACGTGTACTTCGTCGGCGGCGGCGTGGTCGAGGCGGCGCCGGAGTTCCGCGACTGGTTTCTCGACCAGGTGCGCGAGCACACGATCCTGCGCGTGGAGCAGGAGCGGGCCGCGCGCATCGCGCTGGTTCCCGACCTCGACATGGCCGGGGCGCGTGGTTCGGCGATCGCGGCCAGCGCCGCCGCCCGTTAGCTTGACCGGCCCTCTGACGTCGCGTTCCGGGCAGTGAATCCGTCGAGCCTGGCCAGCACGTTGAGCATGACCTCGTCGGCACCGCCGCCGATGCCGATCAGCCTGCTGTCCCGGTAGAACCGCGCGGTCCAGGTCTCCTCCATGTACCCCATGCCGCCGTGGAACTGCAGGCAGGTGTCGGCGATCTCGCGTGCCAGCCGGCCGACGGCGAACTTGGCGATGGTGGCGAACCGGGTGGTGTCCTCGCCGCGCAGGTAGGCCTCGGCGCACGCGTAGTTGTAGTGCCGCACCAGGTCGAGCTGGGCCGAGAGCTCGGCGAGCCGGTAGCCGATGTGGTCGTTGGCCAGCAGCGGCCTGCCGAAGACCCGCCGCTGTGCCAGGTAGTCCCTGGTCCGGTCCAGCGCCTTCTGCAGGGAGCCGACCTGCAGGTACGCCGCGATCATCCGCTCGGCCTGGAACTGCTCCATCTGCTGCTGGAAGCCGCGCCCGATCTCGCCGATCGTGTTGCTGACCGGCACCCGCACGTCGGTGAACGAGAGCTCGGCGGTGTCCGACGACCAGTTGCCGAGCTTGTGCAGCGTGCGGGACACCCGGAAACCGGGCCGGTCGGTCTCCACGACGATCTGCGACATGCCGCGGTAGCCGCCCTCGCCGGAGGTCCTGGCCAGCAGGCAGATCCAGTCCGCCTGCGCGCCGTTGGTGATGAACAGCTTGCTGCCGTTGATGACCCACTCGGCCCCGTCGCGCTCAGCCCGCGTGCGCAGGCCCGCGACGTCGGATCCGGCGTCCGGCTCGGTCACCGCGATCGAGCAGACCATCTCGCCGCGAATCGCCGGTGCGAGGAACCGCTCCTTCAGCTCGTGGCTGCCGTGCCGGTGCAGCGACGGCGTGGCCATGGCCATCTGCACGGCGATCCCCATCGGCACCCCGCCGCAGTCGATCCGGCCGAGTTCCTCGCCCGCGACCACGGTGAACGAGTGATCGGCTCCCTCGCCGCCGTAAGCCGGGTCGTACTCCAGGCCGAGCAGCCCGATCTTTGCCAGCGCGGGGAACAGCTCGTGCGCCGGGAACCGGCCCGCCTCCTCCCACTCGTCGACGTGCGGGTTGATCTCGCGCTCCACGAGATCGCGCACACTCGCCCGCAGCGCCTCGTGCTCTGCCGTGAACTGCATCGCGGTCCTCTCCTCGCCCCTCTCCGGCCAGCCAACCACGGCGCCCACCGCCCCGGCCAGCCCGCCCGCCCCGGCCAGCCCCGCCCCCGTGCTCGCCGTGCGCGGGCCGCCCTCCCTCCAGGGGGCCCTTGCTCATTAGTGTGAAAGTGCCGTTGCTGTGGTTCTAGCCACAGCGACGAGCCGGCCACACTAGTGCTTCCAGCCCGGAGAGGCCCGTTTGGCGCCTAATATGTCCTGATTGTTCTGTTTTGATGAGCGGGCGGGCGGCGGGGCGAGTTTCGGGCAGCCGTTTTCAGCCGTGGCGCATGTCCTTAAACCGGGCTCGCGTCCGATTTCGGGGATCAGCGCTTGATCTCGATCAGCAGTACCCAGGCGTTGAGCAGGCCGAAGGCGATCGCGGCTATCACGGCCGGGACCAGCCAGTACAGCCCGCCTCCGGCGTCGGCGAGCAGCGTGGCGCCGGCTACTGCCAGGCAGCCGTTGGTCACGACCGACGGAAGGATCCGGGCGAACAGGCGGGTGGCCTTCGTCTCCTGCTCGTTCATCGGCACCCGCGCGTCGGTCCACAGCATGAACGTTCCGCCCGCGAGCCCGATCACCAGCAACTCGGTGCCGAGCGCGGCTCTCGCCTGCCCGGGAACGATCAGCAGCAGCGAGACGATCAGGGGCAGCGCAAAGAGGATCACCGTCTGCCCGGCGCGGTGCGGCAGGCTGGAGAACGCCAGGATCCGCTCGAGGTTGATCGAGATCGCGACGAACAGCAGCCCGGCAAGGGCGGCCGCGGCCCCGGCCGTCGCCACCCCGAAGTCGGTCCAGTGCTCTGCCGCGTAGGCGATGCCCATCCGCGCGTCCTCTCGCCAGCGCACCATGATCGCGCATACCGAATCATGCACGACCTGGTCCACGGGTAATTGGGTTGCCGTCGCCGCCGGGCTCGTGACACGCTCGGGCGGACCAGTAGGCACCGGTGCTGCCGGTCGAGCGGAAGGGAGGCCCCGAGATGGCCATTTGCGTGGCGCGGCTCGTGCCGCCGTCCCTGACCACCGCTCGCCAGAGGAGCACCCGCAGTGCCCGACTATTCGTTCAACCGCCGCGCCAGGGGGCGCTTCCGGCCTGACCGCGACGACGGCGGCGGCGAGGCGTTCGGCTTCGCCCGAGACGACGGACCATCGTTCGCCAAGCGGAACCGGCACCGCCGCAGGCTGCCTGCTTCCGACGCCTTCGACGCCACGGACGGCCTTACCGAGGGCGATCGCTGGTCCACCTGGGATCATCCCTCCGCCAGCGAGCGCGGGCCCCGCCCCTACCCGGCCTGGCTGGTCACCGAGCTCAGCGCGGTGGACACCGAGCTCGGGATCCTGAAGACCGGCAAGGAGGCCGACGTCTTCCTGGTCCGCCGCGGCGTGCCGGCAACCGGCCGGTCCTGCCTGCTGGCCGCCAAGCGGTACCGCTCCGCCGAGCACAAGATGTTCCACCGCGACAGCGCGTACCTGGAAGGCCGGGGGGTCCGGAACTCCCGGGAAGCCCGCGCCATGGCCGGCCGCACCTCGGCCGGGCGGGAGATGATCGCCACGCAGTGGGCCGGCGCCGAGTTCGCCGCCCTGTACCAGCTGCACGCCGCGGGCGCTCCGGTGCCCTACCCGGTGCAGGTGATCGGCACCGAGGTGCTGATCGAGTTCATCGGTGAGCCCGACGGCACGGCCGCTCCCCGGCTGGC
>JASHQP010000321.1 GCA_030039095.1 Streptosporangiaceae bacterium | reverse complement strand
TTTCCGGAAGAATAACGTCGTTCAAACACCGCGTCAAGGCTGCGTCTTCCTTTCGATTTGCGTCCCGGTGTGAACGATGCCCGAGCCCGCCGCAGTGCAGCCCAGCGCGCCCGGGCGCACTAACCGCGAGTCCGCTGAGCGTGCCGCCGGCGGGGCGGACGCGAAACGACACGCCACCCCGTGCGGCTGATCCGCCGTCCCCGCGTCAGGGCCTGCCAGAACCTCGCGGCCTTCGCGGGCCGAGCGATAGCAGGCGTCGATGACCTGCGACCGGATCATGCCCTCCTCGCCACTGTGGGCCTGGAAGTCGCCGCTGCGGACGATCCGCACGAACTCGCGGACCACGCCGCGGTGCCCTCTGAGTTCCTGCGGCAGCGTGACGATTGGCCTGATCGCGGCAGGGACTCCGGCGACTTCGGCGAAGATCTCGAGGGTGTCGTCGACCGCATAGTCGCGCGATTCCAGGCGTGCCCCGCCGTCGGTACCAAACAGCGTCACGCCGTACACGTCGCCGCGTGGTGAAGCGTGCCCGGCCCAGCCCGCTTCGAGCAGCAGGGTCGCTCCGTTCTCCAGGCGCAGGAACGCGGTGGCGATGTCTTCGACGTCGAAGACCAGACCGGGGGCGGGTAGTTCGACGTGTGAGCGAAAGCCCTTTCCGCGCGATCCGAGCCGGTCGTGGGCCGAGGCCGTGACGCTGGCCACCTTCGGCTCGCCGAGCAGGTAGAGCGCCAGGTCCAGCACGTGCACGCCGAGGTCGATGAGGGGGCCCCCGCCGGAGAGCTCCCGGGTGCAAAACCAGGAGCCCGCCCCGGGAATGCCGTTGCGCCGGGTCCAGGAGACCTTGGCGAGGTAGACCTCGCCGAGCGCGCCCGCGTCGATATAGCGCTTGAGTGCGGCCACATCCGCGCGCTTGCGGTGGTTGAAGCACACCTTCAGGACGCGGTCCGCGCCGCGTGCGGCGCGCACCATGTCCGCGGCCTCCTCGCCGGTGCGGGCCAGCGGCTTTTCGCACAGTACGTGCCTGCCGCCGTTAAGTGCCGCGACGGCGATCGGGGCGTGCAGGTGGTTGGGGGTGCAGACGCTGACGATGTCGAGGCCCTCACGGGCGAGCAAGTCCTCCCACCGGTCGTAGACGTACGGGATGTCGTAGCGCGTGGCCAGCTCGGTGACCAGGCCGGGCTCTTGGGCAGCGAGCGCGGTGATCTGGATGCCGGGGATCTCGGAGTAGCTCAGCAGATGCTGGCGGCCGGTCCACCCGGCGCCAACGACGCCGACCCGCAGCGGCTCGCTGCCTGTCGTTTCGCTAGTGGTCATGGATGTGACGCTGCCTTTCGCATGGATCGATTGCTGGCCGTTCGCGCGCTCCAGGGCGCGAGGGATACGCCCGACGACGCGGCTCTCGTGCGGATGGCCATGGGCCGCGCAGCGCGCCAGGCTTATCCAGCGGCGCCATCTGCTCGCCCCCCGCTGCCGGCGCGGTTGGCGCCGTCGTGTAGCCAGCACCTTGCCCAGTGGCCAGCGCCGAGATCGAAGGCCGGCGGGCTCTCGGCCTGGCACCGCTTCATGGCGTGCGGGCAGCGGGCGCTGAACCGGCATCCCGGTCCTGGGTTCACCTGGCTCACCGGCTCGCCGACCGTGCGCAGCCGGCCCTGACCGTCCTGACGTTCCGGGTCGGGCGCCGAGTCGAGCAGCACCTGGGTGTACGGGTGGGCCGGCGAATGTACCACCGTCTCACTCGGCCCGCCCTCCACCAGCTGGCCGGCATACATGACGAGGGTGGCCTGCGCGAAGTATCGTGCCGTGGCCATGTCGTGGGTCACGTACAGGATCGCGATGCGCCGCCTCTCCTGCAGTTCCTGCAGCAGGTTGAGGATCCCGAGGCGAATCGAGACGTCGAGCATCGACACCGGTTCGTCAGCCAGCAGGACAGCCGGGTTAGTGGCGAGCGACCGGGCAATCACGACCCGTTGGCGCTGGCCGCCGGAAAGCTCATGCGGGAACTTCGGCAGGAACTGCTCTGCCGGGGTGAGGTGGACCAGGTCAAGCAGCTCGGTCAGCCGGCGATCCAGGTCGTTCGAGGATCCGTGCAGCCGCAGCGGCCGCACCAGGTGATGACGGATGGAGTGGACCGGGTTCAGCGACGCGAACGGGTCCTGGAAGACGTACTGGACACTGCGGCAGTAGCGGCGCAGTGCCCGCGCCCGCCAGGCCTTGACCGCCTCGCCCCGCAGCCGCACCTCCCCGCTGGTCTGCCGTTGGAGCTGTGCCAGCATGCGGGCGACCGTCGACTTCCCCGAGCCGGATTCGCCGACCAGCGCGACGATCTCGCCGGCCCGCAGCTGGATCGTGACGTCGTCGACCGCGTGCACGACCCGCTGCGGCCCGGTGTCGATCCGCCGGCGGCGCAGGGCGAAGTGCTTGGTCAGGTTGCGCCCCTCCAGCACTACGGGCGCGGGCTCCGCGCAAGCGAGCATCGGGGCGGTCACTGGTCGGCTCCTTCCGGGGACGAGGACACAGGCCGGGACAGGGGCGCCGACCGGCCGAAGCCATCCGTAGCGCCCTGGTTCCAGCACGCGACGAGCCGGCCAGGCTGACCACTGTCAAGCCGCGCAGGAGGCTGCAGCACGGGAAGCAGCGTGGCGCATTGCCCGATAGCTACCGGGCACCGGGGCCGGAAGGGGCAGCCTTCGGGCTGCAGGAGAAGGTCGGGCGGGGAACCGGGGATTCCGGTCAGCACGGTGCGCTCGCCGCGCAGCGACGGGAAGGAGCGCAGGAGCCCGGCGCTGTAAGGGTGCAGCGGGTGGCGGTGGATCGCCCGTACCGGCCCGGACTCGATGACGTGCCCGGCGTACATGATGGCGATGGTGTCGGCCATCTCGGTGAGCAGCGACAGATCGTGAGTGATGAAGATGACCGAGAACCCTAGCCGGGCGCGCAGCTCAGCGATCTGATCGAGAATGCTGCGCTGCATGATGACATCGAGTGCGGTCGTCGGCTCGTCCATGATGAGGATCTCCGGGTCGAGCAGCAGAGCCATGGCGATCATCACTCGCTGGCGCATCCCGCCCGATAGCTGGTGCGGGTAGCTACGGAGCCGGTCGGTGGAGATGCCCACCAGCTGCAGCATCTCGGCGATCCGGTCGTTGCGGTCGCTCGCGGTCATCTGTGGCCGGTGCGTCGTCAGCACATCGGCGAGCTGGCTGGCGACATCGAGGACCGGGTTGAGAGCGTTCATGGCCCCCTGGAAGACCATGGCGATCTCCTGCCAGCGCAGGGCACGCAGGTCCTCGCGGGATAGCGCGAGCACGTCGACCACCTCACCGGTGTCGCCACGGTGGTAGAGGACCTGGCCGGCTGTGACCTGCCCGGGCGGGCGCAGCAGCCGGGTGACGACATAGGCCAGTGTCGACTTCCCGCTCCCGCTCTCTCCGGCGATTCCCAGGAACTCGCCGCGGCGCAGCGTGAAGGTGACGTCCGAGACCGCGTGCACGGCACCCGGACCGCTGCCGTAGTCCACCGAGATACCACGTGTCTCCAACGCGACCGGCGCCTGGCTGACGCAGGCAGATGCCGGCAACGGTGCCGGGTCAACCGTTACCCTCGCCGGCCGCCGGGTGTCCTGGCGCCCGCCAGAGCCGATGCGCAGCCGGGGGTTCACGTACTCGTCGATCCCGAAGTTCACCAGCGCCAGGCCAGTGCCTACGAGCGCAATACAGAGCCCGGCCGGCAGGTACCACCACCAGGCGCCGAGGTTCAGCGCATCATCGTTCTGCGCCCAGTAGAGGATGGTTCCCCAGCTCCATTCCCCGAGGTTGGTTAGCCCGAGAAAGGCAAGCGACGCTTGGGTCAGGATCGCGAAGATGAACGTGAACAGGAAGCTTGCGGCGATGATGGCGACCTGATTGGGAAGCGCCTCGACCAGGATGATCCGGCTGCGTTTCTCGCCGATCGCCCGCGCTGCCTCGACGTAGTCTCGCTGGCGAACCGAGAGCGTCTGCGCCCTGAGGATACGGGCACCCCAGGCCCACCCGGTCACGCTGATGACGATCGCGACCGACAGCGAACCCCGTTGCGGCAGGTAGCCGGCAAGCACTACGACGAGCGGCAGGCCCGGAATGACGAGGAAAATGTTACTCAGCGCCGACAGCAGGTCGTCGCCGAGCCCGCCGACGAATCCTGCTGTCACGCCGACGAGCACCGACAGCGCTGTGGCGACGATCGCCGAGAGAAATCCAACCTCCATCGACACGCGGGTCCCGACCAGCAACTGAGAAAGGACGTCCTGCCCTGACTCGGTGGTGCCGAGCAGGTGATGCAGCGATGGGCCCTGGAGTAGCGCGTTGCTCAGTGCTGTCGGGTCGTACGGGGCGATAGCCGGCCCTATAAACGCCATCAGGATGAAGAAGCCGACGATCGCGAAGCCGACCACGATCTTCTTCGACCGCAGCAGCGACATCGCGCGGCCTCTCTGGCGGCCGGTACTCGCGTCGGCGACGGATACTGTCGCCTCGAGGTCTACGGTGGAGCTCAACGCATCCTCCTAATCGACCCGGACCCGCGGGTCTAGGAAGACGTAGCACGTGTCGGCTAGCAGGTTGGCGAGGAGCACTGCGAGGGTGATAACGAGGAAGATCCCCTGCATGAGCGGATAGTCCTCGTTGGTCACTGCCTGATAGAGCGCGTAACCGATGCCCGGGTAGGAGAACACGATCTCCACCAGCAAAGCGCCGCTCACGACGAAGCCGAGCGACATGGCGAATCCGGCGATGTTCGGGAGCAAGGCATTCCGCGCCGCGTAGGAGAACATTACCCGGCGGTCAGTCAGGCCTTTCGCCTCGGCGACGGTCACGTAGTCCTCGGACATTGTCGTGATCATCATGTTGCGCATCCCAAGGAGCCATCCGGCCAGCGAACTGATGATGATGGTTAGCGCGGGAAGCACGGCATGGTAGGCAGCGCTTACGAGGAAGGCGGCGGTGAAACCCTCGGTGATGCCGATCGCATAGGTCCCGGAAGCAGGGAACAAGTGCGCCTCCTGAGAGAAGATCACGATCGTCAGCAGCGCGAACCAGAAGTACGGGACCGAGGAGAAGAAGGTCGTCACCGGCATCAGGCCGTCGAGGAACGAGCCGCGCCGCCAGCCGGCCAGGATGCCGAGCAAAGTCCCCAGAGCGAAGCTGATGACCGTCGCCACCCCGATGAGAATGAGAGTCCAAGGCAGGGTCGAGCGGATCACGTCGATCACGGGCTCGGGGAAGTAGGTGATCGAATTCCCTAGGTGGCCGTGCAGCAAGTTCCCCCAGTAGCTGACGTACTGCGACAGCAGGCTGGAGTGGGTGGTCACGCCGAACTGAAGCTCGAGGGCGCGCAGTTCCTGGGGCGTCACCCTCCCCTTTTCCCTGGATATCAGGATCTCGGCTGGGTTCCCGGGCATGAGGCGCGGGATGAGGAAGTTGAGCGTGATCGCCGCCAGCGCCGTCAGCAGGTAGAAGAACAGGCGGCGGCCCAGGTATCTCATATCATCAGGCTTCCGTCCTCGGGCCGCGCCAGGTCCCCGTCTCCAGACGGGGACCTGGCGACCATATCTGCAGTTACTTGTTCGGCCGTAGGTGCAGGATGATCATCTCGTCACCGGGCGCCAGGTAAGGCGCGGCCGCCTGATACGGGTCGGACGGGGTCGGCCACCCGGTCACGGATGCAGTTGAGTACTCATCCCACGCCACCTGGTAGACGAGCGGGATCACTGGCATCTGGCTGACCATGATCGACTCGAGATTGTGCAGTGCCTTGGCTTGCGCAGCCGGATTGTCGGTGTTGGCGTAGGCCGCCAAGTCGGCGTCGGCCGCGGGGCTGTCGAAACGTTCAAAGTCCTGCGCCGCGGTCTTGCCGATCGCGGCGGTGAACTTGGAGTTGAGCCAGTTGTCGTAGGTAAAGTATGGGCTCGGGCCTGGGGTCCCGGGGTCGAGGGACAGGTCGAAGTTGCCGGTCGCTAGGTCCGACGAATATGTGCCCACCGAAGTGCTGTCCACGCTCACGTCCAGGCCGACCGCGCGCAACTCCTGGCTGATCGGGATGGTGTCCGCGACGTTGTCAGTGAACGCCGACGCGACCACGAGGCTGAGGTGGATCGGCTGGCCGTTAGATCCTTCGAGGAAGCCGTTCGTGCCTTTCTTCAGCCCGGCAGCGGCGAGTAGGGACTTGGCCTCGGCTACGTTCTGCGTGGGCTCCAGCCCAGGGATCGAGGCATCGAGCTCGTTGGACTGGGTCGGGATGATCCCCGCCAGATTGGTGACCGGGGGCTCGTAGCCGCCCTCTCCGTCATTGTCGATCGTCTGACGGTCGAGTGCCAGGCTGATGGCCTTGCGGACATCGACCAGGTTCAGCGGGTATTTGTCAAGGTTGGGAATCAGCCCAAATGGCGTCACCGGCGCGAACCAGTAGTGGTGGGTGGCCGAATCCGGGCTGACATACAGTTTCTGCGTGTCAGGCTCGAAGAGGCCGGCCCAATCCGCGCTGGCGAAGCTCGTCACGGCGGCGCTGTTGCTGTCGTAGCCGGGGTAGACAAGCGTTTCGATCTTGGGTTCGCCCGGCTGCCAGTAGCTGGGATTGCGTTTGAGCGTGAAGGACTGCGACGAGAGCGACCCCAGCGTATAGGGCCCGGTACCAACCGGCTTGGGGTCGGCGAAGGTGACCGGGTTCACCGATTTCCAGATGCTCTCCGGCACCACGTAGATCTCGGCGTAGTTGATGAGGTTCGTGTACTGCGGCGTGGCGAAGGTAAGCACCACCGTGGTGGCATTCGGCGCCGTGACAGAGGTCGGGTCAAGGCCGGTGGTGTTGATCGCCGGGTGACTGACGATCATCCTGAACGTGAAGGCCACGTCCGTACTCGTCATCGCCGTGCCATTGGAGAACTTGACGCCCTTGCGGATGTCAAAGGTCAGCGTCTTGCCGCCGTTGCTGAACGAGTAACCCGTCGCCAGCCAGGGAGTGATGCTGTTGGTCTTGAGGAGGTTGAACTGCAATAGCGGCTCATAGATCAGCGAGATCGCGCCGCCGTCGACGCCAGGGGAGTTGGCGTTGTAGGGGTTGAAGTTGTCGGTGAACGGGCCGTTCGGCGTAGGCAAGATCGTGAGGCTCGAAACCATGCCGCTCGAACCGCTCGACGGCGGGGAACCGCTGCTGGAACACGCGCTGCAGGTGAGCCCAAGAGCCAGGAAGGCGGCGCCCGCTGCGAACGCTCGCCGGCGTCGTGAGGGCTGTCTGCCGTAACGTTCGGGATTGCGGTCACTGGAGCAGATCGCAGAGGTAGTTCGGGATTTAGGCATATCGGTCCTTCCTGTATTAGTAAATCTGACCGATTTGTTTCTTTTGTAATTAGGTCACGCCGACGGGTAAGCCGTGGCACAAGCCCGGCTCCGGCTGCTAAACCAGCGACCGGCCAGGCGGGGCGGCATCAGCAGCAGGCCGTCGGCATCGGCGTACCGTGCGGCGGCGTTGCTGGCGGTGGTTGTCATGCCGGCTCGGTGTCGGGCATTCGGGCGCCGTCGCTGGGGATCCAGGCGCTGAGTACTGGCGAGTCCGCGGCTGCCGCGGCGGGATCCGCGCTCGCGAGCGACAGGGCGGCGGCGGGTTTCTCGAGATCGTGAACGACGGCCTGGAATGCGCGCATGGCCGCCTGGGGGTC
>JASHQP010000320.1 GCA_030039095.1 Streptosporangiaceae bacterium | reverse complement strand
GCGAGGTGGCGGTCGCGATGACCGCCAGCCGGGCGCTGGGGCCGTGGGATGCCATCGGCACGAACTGATTCCCGGGTGGCTCGAGCCGGATGACGACCGATCATCCGCGCGCTAACGCCGCGCCGCTGGCCAGGTCGCCTTCACCATCATGTAGGCCGCCAGCCGGCGTATTCCCAGCCGTCCGGCCGGACAGACCGCCGTGGGCAGCGCCGGCGGCCTGCGCGATCCGCCAGCCGGCGCCGCCCCCAGACACCGCCCGGCGGCCGGCTTTCCCCGTTGACGGCACACCACGCAGCGACCTCGCCCATTGACGCGCCGGGCACCCGGCTGCATTATTGGTATAAAGATCAGTGTTTTAAGCCTCTTGAGGATCCATGCCAGCTCTACCGCCCGCAGCCTGGGCCGACGTCGACGCGGCGATCGCGGCCGAGGCCGATGCTGCCGTCGAGTTCCTGGGCCGGCTGGTCGCCGCCGAGAGCACGGTCGGCCGGGAGGCCGCCGCCCAGGAGATCGTGGCCGCGGAGCTGGCCAGGCTCGGCTTCGAGGTCGAGCGCCTGCCGATCCCGGAGGAGACGGCGGCCGCAGCCCCGGCCGGCGTCGCGCAGGGCAGCTACGCCGGCCGCGATAACGTCGCCGGCTGGATCAACCGCGGTGGCAGCCCGTCGCTGCTGCTGAACGGCCATGTCGACGTCGTGCCGGCCGACGCCGGCCAGTGGTCGGCCGACCCGTTCCAGCCGCGGATCTCCGGTGGCTGGCTGACGGGCCGGGGCGCGGGCGACATGAAGGGCGGGTTCGCGATGGGCCTGCTGGCCGTCGCGGCGCTGCGCCGGGCCCGGCCCGAAGCCCTCACCGGCGAGCTGGGCTTCGTGTCGGTCATCGAGGAGGAGTGCACCGGCAACGGCACTCTGGCCGCCGCCAATGCCGGGGTTCTCGCCGATGCCGTCGTGCTGCTCGAGCCGACCGACCTGAACCTGCTGCTCGGGGGCGTCGGCATCCTGTGGATCGAGGTGGCCCTGACCGGTGTCCCGGCGCACGCCCACTCGGCGGACACGGCGGTGAACCCGGTCAGCAGCATCCCGGTCGTCCTGGACGCGCTGCGCGGGTTCGAGACCCAGATGCGCGAGTCGTTCGCCGACCCCGCGCTCGAGGGTATCGCCAGCCCCTACAACGTCAACGTGGGGATCGTCCGCGCGGGCGACTGGCCATCGAGTGTGCCGGGACGGGCGCTCCTCGGGGTCAGGGTCGGCTTCCCGCGCGCATGGACCCCGGACGAGGCATTCGAACGGGTCACGGCGTCGATCATGTCGGCCGCGGCAGCAGATCCGTGGCTGGGTGCTCATCCGCCGATCGTGCGCCAGGCCGGCTTCCGCGCCGAGGGCTTCCTGCTGGACCGCGGTCATCCGCTGGCGGACGCGCTGGCCCTGGCCCATGCGGCGGCGCACGGCGACCAGCCGCAGCGGGTCGTTCTCGGCGCCACGATGGACGCCCGCTACTACCTCAACCAGTTCTCCCGGCCCGCGCTCGCCTACGGGCCGGTCGCCCGCAACATTCATGCCGCGGACGAGGCCGTCGAGCTGGCCAGCATCGAGCGCGGCGCGCGAACGCTGGCCAGGTTCATGGCCGCGTACTACGCCGGCGGCGGTCTGCCCGGGGGCTCCGGATGACCGAGCCCGCCGCCAGCGAGCCGCTGCGCACACTGCTCACCCCGATAACGCTGCGCACCGCGGGCGAGCGGATCGCCGAGCGCATCGTCACGGCCATCGCCCTGGGCGAGTTCGTGCCCGATCAGCGGCTGCCCTCCGAGCGCGAGCTTGCCACCATGCTCGAGGTAAGCCGCACAACGGTCCGCGAGGCGCTGCAGCGGCTCCAGGCCCAGGGGTATGTGACGGCGCGGCGCGGCCGGGGCGGCGGCACCTTCGTCCGCACCGACCGCGGCCCGGACGCCGACGGCATGATCGCGCGCACGCTGATGCCCGCCTGGGCCAAACTGACCGAGCTGCTCGACTTCAGGGGGCTGGTCGAGCAGCTGATCGCCCGGACGGCCGCCGAGCGGCGAGACGACAGCGACATCAGCGCGATCCGCCAGGCGGTACAGGCCTACACCGACGCGGGCGACCGCGATGCCTCGCGGGTGGCCGACCTCGCGCTGCACCAGGCGATCGCCCTCGCGACGCACAATGCGCGCCTGGTCGAGCTCAGCGCCCTGACCCGGCGCGAAGTCAGCCTCGGCTTCGACGCCGAGCCCTACACGCCCCAGGTCCGGCGCCGCGCGCTGCACCAGCACCCGTCGCTGGCGGAGGCGGTCATCGGGGGCAACGCCGACGCCGCGGCCCACCTCGCCGCGGAGCACTTCTCGCTGACGGAGGAGATGCTGCGCGAACTGCATGCCCGCATACGACTGCGTTCCGAGGGAGATCTGGATGGCCGTGGCCAGCGTTAACGGAATCGAGCTCAACTACAGGCTGGAGGGCGACGGCGACGAGACCATCGTCCTGGTCAACGGCCTCGCAGACGACCTGGAGACCTGGGTGCTCCAGGTCGGCGACTTCCTGGACGCCGGCTACCGCGTGCTCCGCTTCGACAACCGCGGGATCGGCATGAGCTCCAAGCCTGCCGGGCCGTACTCGAGCAAGATGCTCGCCGACGACGCCAAGGCGCTGGCCGACGCGCTCGGCATCGGCGACTTCCACCTGATGGGCGTGTCGATGGGGGGCATGATCGCCCAGGAGTACGCGCTGAGCTACCCGCAGGATCTGCGCTCGGTGACGTTTGCGTGCACCTACGCCGCTCCCGGCCCGTTCTGCTCGCGGATGTTCGCCATGTGGGCCGACATGGCCCCGGTGCTGGGGGTTCCGTTCGTGATGCGCGACGTCACGCTGTGGGCATTCACCACGTCGTTCTTCGAGTCGCGGGGCGAGGACCTCGCCGAGTTCGAGACCGCGATGCGCTACATGGACCAGCCCGTGCACGCATACCTGGCCCAGCTGGCGGTCATCCAGAACCACGACACGGTCAGCAGGCTCGGCGAGATCGCGGTGCCGTCGCTGGTCCTCGCCGGGGAGGAGGACATCCTCATCCCGGTCTCCCTGTCCCGCCGCATCCACGAGGCGATCCCCGGCTCGCAGTGGGCCACCACCAAGGGCGGCCACGGCTGCATCTGGGAGCACCCCGCCGACTTCAACCAGACCTACCTCGACTTTGTGCGACGGCACGGAAAGGGCTAGCAATGGCCAGCACAGCCGAACCCAGCCAGCAGCTGCAGCGCAACCAGCTCGGCCTGCTGGGCGTGATCATGCCCGGTGTCGCGCAGGTGGCGCCGGCCTTCAACCTGTTCTTCACCACCGGCGTCATGGTCGCCCTGGCCGGGGCGTCGGCGCCGCTCATCTTCCTCATCAGCATGGTCGGGATGATCGCGACGGCCAGCAGCCTGGCCCAGTTCGCCGGGGTCTACCCGAGCGCCGGCTCGTTCATCACGTACATCACGAGGTCGATCGGCACCAGGGTCGCGGTCGCGATCGGTGTCATCACGATCCTCGGCTACATCATCGCGTTCGGCGGCATCTACATCTTCGTCGGCAGCTACATCGTCCAGAACGTGTTCTCCAGTCCGCACATCTGGGGGATCACGCAGCTCACCACCATCGTGTACGGCGCTCTCGTCGTGGCCCCGGTGGTGGTCGGGCTGAAGTTCGGCGTGCGGATCACGGTCGTGCTCTACGTGTTCGAGGTGCTGCTCCTGCTCACGCTCAGCGTGACCATCCTGGTCCGCGGCGGTGCGAGCGGCCTGTCCGCCACCCCGTTCGCCTGGCCGAGCGGCCACTCCACCGACGTCCTGCTCGCGTTCAGCCTGGCGGTGCTGGCCTTCGGCGGGTTCGAGGCGGCGGCGCCGCTCGCGGAGGAAACCAGGAACCCGCGCCGCAGCGTGCCGGTCGCCGTGGTCGGCGCGGTCGTGATCAGCGGCATCATCTACGTGCTCGGCTCATACGCGCTCGTGACCGCGTTCGGCGTCGGCCACGCCGGCGCGCTGGCCGCCAACCCCAACCCGTTCCACGCCGCGGCCAGGGCGTTCATACCGTTCGTGGCCCCGCTCATCACGTGGATCTTCCTGTCCAGCGTCACCAGCTCCTATGTGGCGGCGAACACCCAGACCTCGCGCGTCATCTACGCCGGTGCCCGCGGCGGGCTCTGGACCGGTGTGCTGGCCACCGTCAGTGTCAGGTTCCGCACCCCGGCCGCCGCGGCGATCGCGTTCGTCGCGCCGAGCATCCTCATCGGCGTCGTCGCCACCGCGTTCACCACGCCGGCCGCTGCTTCCGGCTTCCTCGGCACGTACGGCATCCTGGGGCTGATCATCATGTACCTGATGGCCAACGTGGCCCTGGTCGTGGAGTGGGCCAAGTTCCGCGCCCGCGGCATTCACAAGAACATCTGGCTCTGGGTCGTCGTGCCGGTCATCGGCGTCGCGGTCCTGGCCGTCCCGGTCTGGGGCGACCTGCGGCCGGGCCAGCCGAGCCCGTACAACATCCTGCCGTGGCTGACGCTCGGCCTGATCGCGCTCGGCGTCGCCTACGCACTCGCCCTCGGCGCGCTGCGGCCGGATGCGCTCAAGCGCGCGCCCGCCCTGCTGGAAGGAGACGAGAGCCTGGCCGGGGACCCCATCCCGGCCGCCGACCTGGGCACAGGCTGATCGTCCCCGTCCCCCGCCACGCCGCTGGCCAGCGCCTACGCACTGGCCGATGTGCACCCCGGGCTGTACCGGGACGGCCGAGAGAAGGGGCCGGAACGCGGGGATCGGTGGCGGGTCCAGCACCGTCCCGTACAACTGCCTCCAGCCCGCCTACCACGATCCGCGACCAGATAATCGCCGGTGATCCCGCCCGGCGGGAGCCGCACGACCGGCTCGCTCAGGTATCGCGCGGCGCGAGCACGGGTATGCCGGCTTCCGCGGCGGCTTTGGCGAGCCGGTCGTCATAGGTGAGCAGGGCGGTGAGTTCCGGGCCGAGCAGCCGCGCCGTCGCCAGGTGAATCGCGTCCAGCGAGCGCAGCAGCCGGTCGGGCTCGACGATGGCGGAGCGGACCACCTCCTCGTCGATCGGGACATACTCGAAAGCATCGAGCAGCCGCTGCGCATCAGGAATCAGCGCGGGCCAGGTCCGCGCCACGGCACGGCTGACCTCGATCCGCAGCAGGTCCGAGCTGACCCAGCTGTCGCTACGGTGCTCGCGGTAGAAGGCGAGAAACGCGGCAGCGTTCTCCTCGGCGGCCAGCAGCTTGAACGCGGCGCTGGTATCCAGGTAGTAGAGAGCCACGGTCTTTCAGCCCTCGCTTTCGCGCTCCTCCAGCAGTGCCCGCGTCAGCGGGTTCGGGTTGGGACCGGTGACCGGGTGCACTCGCTGGGGCACGTAGCCGGGGTTCTTGGCGGGACGCAGCCGGCCTTCGGCCTCCAGCCGGGCAAGGACCGCTGGGCGCTCCGGGCGCTCGAGCGGGACCAGCCGGGCGACAGGGGTTCCGTGCTCGGTGACCTCGATCGTCTCGCCCCGGCGCACGCGAGCGATCACCTCACTGGCGTGGTGGCGCAGTTCCCGCAACCCCACCGATGATCGTCCGGGGATCGCCATATCGCCAATGTATCACAGGCATGTATAACAACTCCCCCGCTGCGCCAAGAGCCGCTGCAGCAGGAGCCGCATGGCGTCCCCCGGTTCAGTGGCTGCGGGCCTGTCCCGCGAGCAGCCGGGCTCGGTGCTCCTGGTCGGCCGCGACGTCCGCGATCGTCCAGGCGAGAGCGAGCGCCGCGTCGGCGACGAGCCGGTCGGCGCCGGGTCCCGCGCAGGCGGCCGCGAACCCGGGCTGGTGGTTGACGGCCCCCGCCGAGTCGATCTTCATCAGCGGATGGATCGCCGGGATCACCTGCGAGACGTTGCCCATGTCCGTCGAGCCCGCGGCCCGCTCCGGGCCCTCTTGCACCGGCGGGACATGACCGAGCAGCCGCGCGTTGGCCGCGAAGACCGCGGCGAGGCCGGCATCGTGCCGCACGTGCGCGTACACCGGCGCCGCCTGGCGGATCTCCGCGGAGCAGCCGGTCGCCATCGCGCCCGCACGCAGGCAGGCCTCGACCCTGGGCAGCAGTGACTGCAGGCCGTCGAGCGTGGCCGACCGGACGGTGAGGGTGAGCTCGGTCTGGTCGGGCACGATGTTCGCCGCGCTGCCGCCGCGGCTCACGAAGCCGTGAATGCGGTCGGTGCCGAGGATGTGCTGGCGCAGCAGGCCGATGCCGACCTGGGCGACGGTGATCGCGTCGGCCGCGTTGATCCCCCGCTCGGGCCACGCGGCGGCGTGCGCCGCCTGCCCGGTGTAGCTGGCGATCAGCGGCGAGGACGCCGGGTAGAACGGCTCGAAGCAGTCGCGGGCCGCCGGGTGAGCCATCAGGGCCGCGTGCACGCCGCCGAACGCCCCGCGCTCCAGCATCAGCACCTTGCCGCCGCCGGTCTCCTCGGCGGGGGTGCCCAGCACCCGCAGCGCGATGCCGAGGTCGTCGGCCACTGGCGCCAGCGCCGCCGCGGCCAGGAACGCGGACGCGGCGATGACGTTGTGCCCGCATGCGTGCCCGACGTCCGGCAGCGCGTCGTACTCCGCGCAGAGCGCGATCGTCAGCGGGCCAGAGCCGGCGGTCGCCGACAGCGCGGTAGGCAGGTCGCACACGCCGAGCGTGACGTCCAGGCCGCAGGCCGCCAGTTCCGCCGCGATCAGGCTGGACGCCATCCGCTCGGCGAACCCCAGCTCGGGCGAGGCGTGGATGCGGTGGCTGAGCGCGACGGCCCGGGCGTGCCGGGACTCGACGGCGGCCCGGATCGCGTCCCTGGGCGTCACCGCCGTACCTCGGAAACCTGGTAGACGTCGTCACGCCTGCGGTGCAGCACCGGCATGTCCCGGCGCAGCCGGTCCTGGCGCTCGGGCTCGATCCTGGCGAGCACGAAGCCGGGCTCGTCCGGCGCGCAGGCAAGCACGATGCCCCAGGGATCGACGATCATGCTGCGCCCGAAGTAGCTCACGCCGCGGCCGTCGATGCCGACCTGGTTGGCCGCGATCACGTAACACTGGTTCTCGATGGCCCTGGTCCGCAGCAGGACCTCCCAGTGGTCGCGGCCGGTTCGTTCCCGGAACGCCGAGGGGATGGCCAGGACCCGGCCGCCGGCCAGGGTCTGGATGCGGAAGATCTCAGGGAACCGCAGGTCGTAACAGGTGGCGATGCCGAGCTGCAGGCCGTCGGCCTCGACGTTCACGATGCGGTCGCCCGGGGTGATCTTCCGTGACTCGCTCGCCTCCCCGACGCCGTCCAGTTCGACGTCGAACAGGTGCAGCTTGCGGTACCTGTCCGCGATCTGGCCCGACTTGGTGAAGACCGTCACGGTGTTGTGCAGGCGCCGGGGGTCGGCGTCCGAGCGCTCCCAGCACGAGCCGGCGATCAGCGTCACGCCGAGCCGGGCGGCGAGGTCGCCGAACGCCCGCGAGGCCTGGCCGGGGATCTCCTCGGCGGCGGCGTCGACGCCGTCCGCGGGCCCCAGGTAGTCGGTGTACTCGGGGAGCACGATCAGGCCGGCGCCGGCCCGGGCGGCGGCCTCGGTGAGCTCGAGCGCGGTCTTCACGTTCTCGGCCTTGTCCGCCCGCGAGTTGAGCTGGACCGCCGCGGCGAGCACGCTCATC
>JASHQP010000319.1 GCA_030039095.1 Streptosporangiaceae bacterium | reverse complement strand
CGCTGCCAGCCCGAGCCCGGCGTCGAGGCCGAACACGGCCAGCGCGCGGACCAGCAGCACCATCCGGTCGCTGACCGCCATGCTGCGCGACAGCTCCCAGGCCGGGTCGATGCCAGGGCCGTACGCATAGGCGATGCCCGCGGCCGCGACGGCCGGTGCGAGCAGCGCAACGAGGGGCTTGCCGGTCCCGATCGTGGTGACCGCCCCTGCGGCCAGGACCACGACGCTGGCGATCAGCCAGGGCATGAGCAGCGACGGCGTGGTCATCAGGGCCCGGGCCAGGCCCGGCGATCGCAGCAGCCGCCCGGCCAGCCGCTCTGCCCGGCCGGGACAGCGCGCCCACAGTGGCTGCTCCCACACCATGTCGGGCGCGGGTGCGGCCGCGGCGCGCTCGGCGACGACGCGGACCAGTTCGGCCTCGAGCCGGCCCTCGAACCCGCCGCGTGGCGGCGAGACCTCGCCAAGGTTCATCTCACTACCTCTGTCTCGACGACGAGCTGAAACGAGCGCGACGAGGTAGACCGCAGCGCCCTCCGGGCCCGGTGCAGCCGGACCCGGGCGGCGACCGGCTTGATGTTCAGCGCCGCGGCGGCCTCGCCGACGGTGAGCCCGTCGACCGACACGAGTTCGAGCACCGCCTGCTCGCTCTCCGGCAAGGCCCTGAGTTCCGTGTGCAGTTCGCGCACCCGACGGGACGCGTCGATCCGTGCCGTCAGGCGGTCGATGTCGTCGGAGTCGAGCAGCCTGCGCCCGGCGATCGTCTGCTCGGCGCGACGCTCCCGGGCGGAGCGGCGGAACTCGCCCGCGATCACGTTGCGCGCGATCCCGAACAGCCAGGTGCGGGGGCCGCCGGAGGATCCCCGGTAACCGGCTGCCGCCTCGATCACCGCGAGGAACACCTCCGCGGTCAGGTCGGCGGCCAGCTGCGGATCGGCCACCCGGCGGGTCACGAACCGGGTGACCTCGTCCACGTGGGCGCGGTAGAACGCGGTGAAGGCCTCGGGATCGCTCCCGATCGACCGGACCGGCTCGTCATCCGCTCCCATCAGCGGCATCCCTCGATCGCTGTCACACCCGTGAGTGGTCGATGCACGCGGTGGCGTTACATCATCCTGCACGGACGATGGTCAGACCGGGTAAGGCTCGGGTGTGACGGTGTACTGGTGTCCGCTGGGGAGGGTCCAGGTGAGGGTGCCGGGTTCGGGCTGGTCGAGGTGCCAGCCGGGTGCCTGTTTGGCCTGGTGGTGGCGCCGGCAGAGCGGGTGCAAATTGCATTCGCAGGTGCGTCCGCCTTTGTCGTAGGGGACGGTGTGGTCGTCGTCGCACTGGACGGCGGGCCGGCGGCAGCCGGGGAAGCCGCAGCGGCGGCTGCGGGTTTTGATGATGTGCCGCAGCAGGCGTGATGGCTGGTAGCCGTTGGTTTCGCGGCGGTGCTCGCAGGTCCCGGTTTCGATCGGGGCGATCTTGACGGTGGCGAGCCACGAGCGCCGGTCGGTGCCGGGTGGTCCGGGTCCGGCGCGGGCGCAGCCGTGGGCGACGGGCCTGCCGTCGGGGTTCACCAAAGTGATGCACCAGCGGGTGGCGGCGTGGGCGGCGAGCGCGGTGGCCAGGTCGCGGCAGGTTCCGGCGTCCAGGGCGCCGAATCCGCCGGCTTCCCCGGGTGTGTCGGCCTGGCCCAGCCACGCCGCGGCGGGCATGGTCAGGTTGACCGAGCCGGCCAGCGCGGCCAGGCCAGGCGGATCCGCAGGATTGGCCAGCTCGGCGGGGACCGGATCGATGTCACCGGCCGGGCTGCCGGTGCCGTCACCGTCACCGTCACGGGCGGTTGCCTGCCCGGCGCCAGCGCCGGCGTCCGGTGCGCTGGCGCAGTCGTCGCGGCTGCTGGTGGCGTGCTGGCCGTCGCTGGTGTCTGCCGGGGTGGCGAGCAGGGCGGTCAGGAGGTCGTCGAGGCGGTAGCCGTTGAGGAAGGCGAGGCAGGCGCGCGAGCGCAGCCAGTCGGTGCCGCCCTCCGCGCCGTGGGCTTTGAGCCAGCGGGCGGCGGCGGTCAGCCGCTTGTCCGCGGCCATGGCCTCGGGGGCGGGCAGGTCACGCCCCGCGATCGCGGCGGTGCCGCGGCCCGGTTCCAGCCACACCTCGACCCGAGCATCAGCCTGGGCCCGCTTCTTGCGCCGTTCCGCGGCGGCCGGGTCGACCGCCGCGACTGCTTTCTGCAGCGCGGACGCGAGCTGCCCGGTGGTCATCTCACCCGCGCGGGGCATCACCATGGCTTCTGCTCGCACCGCTAGCGTGTCGTCGAGGGCGAGGAGTTCGCGGACGAACACTTCGGCCCGGGCCTGGTCGATCACGCCGGCGGCAAGCGCCGCGGGGACCTGCGACAGGCGCATCACCCCGGCGGCCAGGGCCAGCAGCCCCTCGGCGGCGCGGGGCGCCAGCTTCAGCGCGGCGGCAACCTCGTCGGCGACGTACTCACCCGGGGAACCATCAGCGCGGGCGCGGCGGGCGTCGAGGTCGGCGACCGCGGCGAGCTGCGCGGCCTGCTGCCAGGAGGTGTTGCGCCGGGCCGCGCACAAGAACCCGATCAGCTCGAAGTCGTCCAGCCGGCCCAGCCCGTCGCCCAGCGCGGTGCCGGTGAGCGCGGCGAGGTCGCGGCCCGGCAGCATCCGGTCCAGCACACCCCCGGATGCGAACCCGCGCCCCGGCTCACCCGGCACGTTATGAACGAACCCGGCATCCCAGGCCTCGGCCACGGGCGCCGCGACCCGCTGCATCGGCGGCTCGGCGCCAAGCTCGGGGTCGTCGTCCCAGGGGTCGCCGCCAGCGCCGGGCCGCTCATCCCAGGGGTCGCCGCCAGCGCGCGGAGCGTCGTCGAGGCGGGTCAGCGCGGCGATCTCGTCGGCGGTCAGATCGCCGTCGGCCGCCAGCCGGGCGGCCAGGTCCTGGGCAGTCAGCCACGCCGAGGCTGGCGGCTTGTCTCCGCTGGCGCTGGCGGGGCTGTGGCTCATGACACCTCCCGTATGCTTGTTCGATTAGTTTACCATGACATGCCTAGGCATGCGCTTTGTTTTCGAGCGTGTCACAGCCTCGCCCCGGCGGGGCTAGGCGCCCCTGAGGTGGGGCCGTTAACGAGCCGGAAACACGGGCGGGGCAGACTGACGACGTGGATAGGCAGGAAGAGTTCGTGCTGCGCACGCTCGAGGAGCGTGACATCCGGTTTGTCCGGCTGTGGTTCACCGACGTGCTCGGGTACCTGAAGTCCGTGGCGGTCGCCCCGGCCGAGCTCGAAGGCGCGTTCGCCGAGGGCATCGGGTTCGACGGATCGGCGATCGAGGGCTTTGCCCGGGTTTACGAGGCCGACATGATCGCCAGGCCGGACCCCTCGACGTTCCAGCTCATGCCGCTGCGCGGCGAGGCCGCGGTCGGCCGCATGTTCTGCGACATCCTGATGCCGGACGGAAGCCCGTCCTACGCCGACCCACGCCACGTCCTCAAGCGCGCGCTCGGCCGGGCGGCCAATCTCGGGTTCAGCTTCTACACCCACCCCGAGATCGAGTTCTTCCTGCTGCGCGACAAGCCGGAGCCGGGGATCAAGCCGCGGCCGATCGACAACGGCGGCTACTTCGACCACACCCCCCACAGCATCGCGCACGACTTCCGGCGCAGCGCGATCGACATGCTGGAGAGCATGGGCATCTCGGTGGAATTCAGCCACCACGAGGGAGCGCCCGGCCAGCAGGAGATCGACCTGCGCTACGCCGACGCCCTGACCACAGCCGACAACGTGATGTCGTTCCGGCTCGCGATGAAGGAGGTGGCGCTCGACCAGGGGGTCTACGCCTCGTTCATGCCCAAGCCTTTCACCGAGCATCCCGGCTCGGGCATGCACACGCACATGTCGCTGTTCGAGGGCGACCGCAACGTGTTCTACGAGCCCGGCGGCGAGTTCCAGCTGTCGAAGCTCGGCCGGGCATTCATCGCCGGCCTGCTCACTCACGCGGCGGAGATCACCGCCGTGTGCAACCAGTGGGTCAACTCCTACAAGCGGCTGTGGGGCGGCGACGAGCGGATCGCGGCGGCCGGCGGCGAGGCGCCCGCCTACATCTGCTGGGGGCACAACAACCGGTCGGCCCTGGTCCGCGTGCCCATGTACAAGCCGCAGAAGGGCAACGCGACCCGGATCGAGTTCCGCTCGATCGACTCGGCCTGCAACCCGTACCTGGCCTTCGCGGTGATCCTCGCGGCCGGGCTGAAGGGGATCGAGTCCGACTACGAGCTGCCGCCCGGCGCCGAGGACGACGTGTGGGCACTCACCTCGGCCGAGCGCCGCGCGCTCGGCATCGCGCCGCTGCCGCAGAGCCTGTCCGAGGCGTGCAACGTCATGGAGGGCAGCGAGCTCGTCGCCGAGACGCTCGGCGAGCACGTCTTCGACTTCTTCCTGCGGAACAAGCGCGCCGAGTGGGAGGAGTACCGGCGCCAGGTCACCGAGTTCGAGCTGGACCGGTACCTGCCCTCGCTGTGACCGGCTAGAGCCCTGGGTGCAGGCCGCGCCGCAGCCGCTGCCGGTACCGCTGGGTCGCCTCCTCCCGTAGCGGCCGGAACCTGCGCTCGGCCGCCGTGACGATCCCTGCCCAGTCACCCCGGCCCAGCACGGGCGCGGCGGCCTGGCACACATCCGCGTAGAGAGTGATCGCCTGGGCGAGCCAGTATGCGCGGGTGAGCTGGAGGCGCTGGAAGTCCCGCAACGGGTCGCCGGTGCCCGGTTCGGAGTAGAAGAGCGCGGATGGTGTGGCGGCCGGGCGGCCGTCGGTGGCGGTCAGCAAGGCGAGCGACTCCGCACCGGCCGGCAGGTAGCCCGCCAGCAGCGCGCGCCGTCGGGGAACCTTCACGGTCCGCAGGCCGTCGGCCTGCCGGAGCTCGGCGAGCCGGGCATCCATGGTGGCTGCCCGGTCGGCGATCTCACCGGCCAGGTCGGCGTGGTCGGTGTCGGCGGCCTCCTCCGCGTGGCCGCTGATGCTCCGCAGCCGGCCGATGGCCTCCTCCGCCAGGGCGTAGCCGCGCTCCCCGCGCTGCGCGGGCTCGGACGGCTCCAGCAGCCAGCGGGTTCGCGCCACGACGTCGGTGAGCCGACCGACCGCGGCGAGGACCGCCGGGGAGGCGTGAACCTCGAGGCCGCCCACGACGAGCCGGAACGCGTCGAAGGCCTCGGCGAGCATGGCCGGCACCTGGGTTTCCACCACGGCCGGCAGGTTGAACCGCCATCGGGTGTCGCCCACGA
>JASHQP010000318.1 GCA_030039095.1 Streptosporangiaceae bacterium | reverse complement strand
TCCCGCCGGGGCCACCGACACGGGGCGTCCAGCGATCGTGCCATCCAGCCTGCGCGGCACGACCGAGAAGCTGTCGCGGTCCCGCCAGGTCATCGCGCAGCGCATGGTCGAGTCGCTGCAGACTTCGGCCCAGCTCACCACCGTGGTCGAGGCCGACGTCACCGCGATCGCCAGGCTCCGGGACCGCGCCAAGGGCGCGTTCGAGGCCAGGGAGGGCGTCAAGCTCTCGTTCCTGCCGTTCTTCGCGCTGGCCACGGTGGAGGCGCTGAAGGTCCACCCCAGGCTGAACGCGATCATCGACACCGGCAGCGGGCAGGTGACCTATCACGACGCTGAGCACCTCGGCATCGCGGTGGACACCGAGCGCGGCCTGATGGTGCCGGTCATCCGCAAGGCCGGCGACCTCAATATCGCGGGGCTGGCCAGGAAGATCGCCGACCTCGCGGCGCGCACCCGGGCCGGCCAGGTGGGCCCGGACGACCTGTCCGGCGGCACGTTCACGCTCACCAACACCGGCAGCAGGGGCGCGCTGTTCGACACGCCGATCATCAACCAGCCGCAGGTCGGCATCCTCGGCACCGGCACCGTGGTCAAGCGGGCCGTGGTCATGGAGGACCCGGCGCTCGGCGAGGTCATCGCGGTGCGGTCGATGGTCTACCTGGCCCTCACCTACGATCACCGGCTGGTCGACGGGGCCGACGCCGCGCGATTCCTGGTCACGGTCAAGGAACGGCTGGAAGAGGGCGCGTTCGAGACCGAACTTGGACTGTAACTGGGGGGTCCATGCGGGTCGCGATCACCGGATCGTCGGGCCTGATCGGGTCGGCGCTGGGCGATAGCCTGCAGCGAGACGGAACCACGGTCGTCCGGCTGGTCCGGCGCTCGCCGCGGGGACCGGACGAGATCGCGTGGAACCCGAGGGATCCCGGCGGCGGGCTCGACCCGGCCGCGCTCGACGGGCTCGACGCCGTGGTGCACCTGTCCGGGGCGCCCGTCGCCGGCGGCCTGTGGACCAAGGCCAGAAAGGCCGAGCTGCGCTCCAGCCGCATCCAGAGCACCAAGGCCCTGGTCACCGCCATCGGCAAGGCCGCGAATCCGCCGCCGGCGCTGCTGTCCGGCTCGGCCGTCGGCTGGTATGGCGACACCGGCTCGCGCGAGGTGGACGAGTCGGCGCCCGCCGGCAGCGGGTTCCTCGCCCACCTGGTCCGCGACTGGGAGGCGGCGGCGCGGCCGGCCGCCGAGGCGGGCGTGCGCGTGGTCAGCCTGCGCTCCGGCGTCGTTCTGTCCCGCAAGGGCGGGATGCTCGGGCCGCTGGTGCCGCTGTTCCGGCTCGGGCTCGGCGCCAGGCTCGGGCCCGGCTCTCAGTTCATCAGCTGGATCTCGGTGACCGACCACGTTGCGGCTGTCCGGTTCCTGCTCGATCACGCCGAGGTCGACGGCCCGGTGAACCTGACAGCGCCGGTTCCGGCGACCAACGCCGAGTTCACCGCCGACCTGGCCCGTGTGCTGCGGCGCCCGGCGCTGCTGCGGGTGCCGGCCCCGGTGCTGCGCACCGGGCTCGGCGAGCTCTCCGGCGAGCTGCTGGGCAGCACGCGGGTGCTGCCGCGGCGGCTGCAGGAGGCTGGCTTCGGGTTCCGCTATCCCGGCATCGCCGGCGCGCTCGCCGCCGAGCTAACGTAGCGCGGCCTCTCCCCGCTGGCCGTGCGCCGACGCGGGCGGGACCGTGTCGCGCAGCACCCCGCCCTCCTGGTACCCGAACAGCGGGATCCGCCACAGCGGCGGCACGGGTCCAGGCAGCCCCTCCCGGCTCCGGATCCGGCCGATGGTCAGCCGCAGCAGCCGCCTCGCGGCGAGGATCGCGGCGATGGCGAGCGGGATCTCGATCAGCAGCGCCGAGAGCAGGCTGAACAGGAAGCCGCTGGTGCGCACGTCCAGCGTGACGTCGAACCACGCGTCGCACAGCAGCAGTGTGGCCAGCACCAGCAGGCACATGATCAGCACCTGCCTGCCACGCCACGCAGCCCAGGCGGTCGCACCGAACGCGAGGAACTCGGCAAGGTCGAACCCGACCCACGCGCCGCGCCAGTCGCCGGCCCGGTAGAACCGCGGCAGCGTGACGGCGAGCACGCCGATCCACGCGGCGAGGATCACGCAGCACACGATCGTCCCGATCAGGAACCACCGGCGCCGCCGTGGGTTGCCTGCCGTCGCCAGCCGTGGCATGTCCAGGCACGCCAGCGCCTGCATGAGCTTCGCACGCTCCTTCGGGCTCATCCGCTTCAGCTCGGCCTCGTCGAACAACGGCTGGCCTCCTTACCGACCCTGACGGGCTCCCCGGGGGGTTTCGGGGGTTCTTTCCCATCCATGCCCGGTGTTTGCACCCACGACGCATGCCAGACGGGGCTTCCCGGCGATCTAAGCTGGTGGTCATGGAGCGCGAGCTGATATTCGCCCGGGCCGGCTTCGGCCCCGATGCGATCCCCTACCAGCAGGCCTGGGATCTGCAGCGGGACCTGCACGATCGGCGGGTGCGCGGCGACATCCCGGACACCTGCCTGCTGCTCGAGCACCCACCGGTCTACACGGCGGGCAAGCGGACCGACGCGCTCGACCGGCCGACCGGGGACGCGGGCGCCCCGGTGATCGACGTCGACCGCGGCGGCAAGATCACCTGGCATGGTCCGGGGCAGCTCGTCGGCTACCCGATCGTCAAGCTCGGCGAGCCGGTCGACGTGATCAGGTACGTGCGCACGATCGAGGAGGCGCTGATCCGCACGTGCGCCGACTTCGGAGTTCAGACGCAACGGGTCCAAGGGCGCAGTGGCGTCTGGTTCTGCGGGTCCGGCGGCGGCCAGGACCGCAAGGTCGGCGCGATCGGCATCCGGGTGTCGCGGGGCGTGACCATGCACGGCTTCGCGCTGAACTGCGACTGCGACCTGTCCTGGTACGACCGCATCGTGCCGTGCGGCATCCGGGACGCCACCGTGACCACGCTGTCGGCGGAGTCCGGCAGGCACGTCACGGTCTGCGACGTCCTCGACGTGGCCGAACGCCACCTGGCCGACGTGCTCGGGGCCAGCCGGTGGCGCTCCGTCACCGGCGCCTCTCCGGAACTCCTGGCTGCGGTCAGCTGACCTGCGTCGGCTGGTAGACGGCCGCGCCCGCCGCGCGGGCACGGAGCGCGGCCTGCAGCCGGCGCACGCCGAACGGCGGCAGATAGCCGGCCGCCTCGTCGGCTGCGGTGAACCGGAACTCGTCGAGTTCCTCGGCCTGCAGCACGATGGCGTCGCCGTTGGCGATCGTCCCGCCGTCGAAGACGAAGTGCATGATCGGCCGCGCATCCTTGCCGTACGGCTGCGACCACTCGATCACCAGCAGCATGCCGATCGGCAGCCGCAGGCCGATCTCCTCGGCGACCTCCCTCGCGCAGGCGGCGTGCGGCGGCTCGCCGTGCTCACAGACGCCGCCCGGCAGCGTCCAGTGGTCCCGGTAGTTGGGCTTGACCAGCAGGATCCGCCCGTCGGGGTCGGTGACCAGCGCCCCGGCGGACACCACCACGCCGGGAAGCTGCGCGAACCAGGTGTCGTGGTCGAGGAAGTTGCCGGTGGTCATCGGCCGTCCCGGTCGGCCGCGGCGCGCGCCGAGAGATTCTCGCCGAGGTCGCCGATCGGCACGGCTTCCTGCCCGCCGCTGCGCAGGTCCCGGACGGTGACCGTCCCCGCGTCCGCCTCGGCGCTGCCGTAGATGAGGCACCAGCGGGCCCCCTGATCGCTGGCCCAGCGCAGCTGCCTGCCGAGCTTGCCGGACGAGCCGAGGTAGACGCTGGCCCGCAGGCCGGCGCCGCGTGCGGTGGCGGCGAAGTCGAACGACGCCGCGGCGAGTTCCCCCGCCATGACCGTGACCGCCACGTCGAGCCGGCCATGCTGATCCGCGCCGTCGTCCGGCAGCAGCGAAAGGATCCGCTCAACCCCGAGCGAGGTTCCGGTCGCCGGCACGTCGGGCCCGCCGAGCTGGGCGATCAGGTGGTCGTAGCGCCCGCCCCCGCCCATCGACCCGGCCACGCCCGGGGCCGTCAGCTCCCAGATCGGCCCGGTGTAGTAGCTCAGCCCGCGCACCAGGCGCGGGGTGAAACGGACCCGCCCGGCAGGGACCTGCAGCGCCACCAGGGACAGCACGTTGTCCACGTCGTCGAGGCCGGCCGAGCCTTCCTCGCTCTTGCGCAGCGCGGCCCGGATCCGCTCGGTCGCGTCCGGCGCGGTCATCGCGCAGACCAGATCCCCCGCGGTGCCCTCGGCCAGGCCGCGCCCGGTGAGCTCGGCGGCGACCGCGTCGGGCCGCAGCTTGTCCAGCTTGTCGAGGGTGATCAGCACGCCGGGGCCGAGATCGGCTGGCACCCTGAACGCCTCCAGCAGGCCGGCCAGCACCCGGCGCGAGTTCAGCTCGACGTGGAAGTCGCCGATGCCGAGCGCGGCGACCGCGTCGTGGTGGGCGCACAGCACTTCCGCGTCCGCGAGGGGCGAGGTGGAGCCGAGCGTATCCAGGTCGCACTGCACGAACTCGCGGTAGCGGTCCTTGCCCGGCCGCTCGGCGCGCCACACCGGGCCGAGCACGTACCGCTTGTACGGCGACGGCAGGCGGCTGCCGTACGCCGCGGCCACCCGGGCGAGCGGCACCGTGTGGTCATAGCGCAGCGCCAGATCCGCCTCGCCGCTGGCCTCGTGCTCGCCGCGGCGGAGGATCTTGAAGACGAGCTTGTCCCCGTCCTCGCCGTACTTGCCCATCAGCACGTCGAGGCGCTCGAACGCCGGGGTCTGCAGCGGCTCGAACCCGTAGCGGGCGAACACCGTGCGGATCACGTCGAACGCGCGCTCCCGCTTCGCCACCTCATCGGCGAGGAAGTCGCGCGTCCCGGATGCGGGGTCGAACTGCGTTGCCATGTCTCCCATGCTTCCGGACGCGGGTGTACCGCGTCACATCGACCTGGTCATGCATGTGCGATGATCGCAGCGCGCCACCCGAGGAGCAGCACCGTTGTCCCGATTCACCCTCCGCCTGGCGATCGCGCTGCAGGCGGCGATCTCGGCCGGCGACGGGCTCGCCATGATCGCGCTCGCCAACCGGGTATACCAGAGCTCGCACGCCTCCTGGGCCGTTGCTGTGGTGTTCCTGGCGCTGACGGTGCCGATCACCGCGCTGGCCCCGGTCGCCGGGCTGCTGCTGGACCGGCTGCCCACCCGGCCCGTGCTGGTCGCCGCCGCGGCCGTCGA